>JBBIUD010000300.1:0-2355 GCA_037440485.1 Chlorobiota bacterium | reverse complement strand
AGTTTTGCGACCATCTTGGTTCTAGCAAACACTCACTTGTTGAGGCACGACCTACTTTTCTGCGTATGCGATGTACAATAATTGGTGCGCGTCGGAGCGGTTTAGCAGCCGCACTGCTGGCAAATAGACTTGGCTACTCGGTGTTCGTCAGTGAATATGCACCGCGTCAATCCTGCCCCGAGGCTGAAACCTTCGCTGAGCACGGTATCGAGGTTGAATTTGGCGGTCACACACTCGAGAGAGTTATTGATTCGGATTTGATCATCTGTTCACCAGGCGTTCCCCCCACTGCTCCTGTCCTGATGGAAGCCTCTGCTCGCAGCATACCGATCATTGGCGAAATGGAGTTTGGGAGCCGTTTTGCGCAGGCTCCGATCGTTGCTATCACGGGGACAAACGGAAAAACCACAACGACCGCCCTAACAGCGCATATTCTCGAGCATGCTGGGTACAGTGCAATTGCGTGTGGAAATATCGGATTGCCCCTTTCGCAGGTTGTGCACGAGGACTTCGATGCACAGCCACCGCGGAGAGTGTACGTCGTCGAAGCAAGCTCCTATCAACTGGCACAGACCGAAACGTTTCACCCTCGCGTTGCTGTGATACTCAACATTACGACAGATCACCTCCAGTACCACGGTACACTGGAGAATTATGTGCATGCGAAGTGGAAAATTTTTCAGCAGCAGACTGCCAACGATGTACTAATTTTGTGCGCCGACGATCCTTATGCAGCAGAGGCATCGCGGTATGCTCGGTCACGCATTGAATGGTTCAGCATGCATCCTGTTGCAGCAGGGATGTATGCTCGCGCAAGCGACCGGAGCATTATCATAGTCCGCAGCACTCAGGAGATAAAACTGATGTCCTACGCCGAGCTACCTCTGCGCGGTGTGCACAATGTGTACAATTCCATGGCAGCCGCGCTTGCCGCCCGTGCTTTTGAAGTAACCAACGAGGATCTCCGTGAAAGCCTACTCTCTTTCACCGGCGTTGAGCATCGCCTCGAGCATGTACGCATCCTACGTGGTGTCGAATACATCAATGATTCGAAGGCGACAAACATCAACGCTACCTGGTATGCGCTTCAAGCATTCGAACAGCCATTGGTGCTAATTTTGGGTGGTCAAGCCGATAGTAATGACTACACCGTTCTCGATGACCTTGTACGTCAGCGCTGCCGATGTATCATCTGCTATGGTCAGGAAGGACAAACAATTTTCAATCATTTCTGCACGGCTGTCCGTTGCTATCGAACTGACTCTCTTTGGGAAGCTGTCGAATGCGCTCACTCGGTAGCAGAGGAAGGCGATATCGTGCTCTTTTCTCCAGCGTGTAAATCATTCGATCAGTTCATCAATTACGAGCACCGTGGGCAGGTATTCAAAGAGATCGTCAACTCCTTGCCCGATTGATCATGACGCACGCACACTCCCATAGCGATCGCCCGACACTGCTGGTCGCCACCTTGCTCTTGCTGGCAGGTATTGCGTTCGTCTATTCAGCAAGCGCAGAATTTTCCAGTATCCGACTGGGAGACCCAAACTATCTGCTGGTCAACCACGCAGTGCGAGTGTTGATTTCGCTAACAGTGATGATCATCGTCAGTCGGATTGATTACCATGTGTTGCGGCAGCTCAGTCGGCCAGTTCTGGTCTTGAGCATTGTGCTTCTGCTTTTTGTACTCGTTCAAGGGACACAACTCAAAGGAGCTGTTCGCTGGCTCGACATTGCTGGTTTGAGTTTTCAACCGTCGGAGTTCGCCAAGTTTGCGTTGCTCTTTCACCTGGCAGTACGCATGGAACAGCTCGATGTGGAACTATGGGATTGGAAGCGTGGACTGCTACCGCTGCTGGGCTGGGTCGGAACGGTTTGCACACTAATTGCCCTCCAACCCAATTTATCCACGGCTGTGCTCGTGTTTGCGCTGGCTATGATGCTCCTTTTCATCGGAGGAGCGCGGATCAATCAACTTGCCATAATCTGCATCGCTGGCATCATCATTGCCGGCGTTTATGCTGTCGGTGCTGACTACCGTCTGCAACGAATCAACAGCTACCTGCAACTGGACGCTGAGTCAAGTGAGTCCTACCAGCTCCAACAAGCACTCATCGGCTACGGGCAGGGTGGAATTTTTGGTGTTGGACCTGGACAAAGCCGTCAGCGTGATTTATTCTTGCCAGAATCGTACGGTGACTTTATCGCAGCAATCGTCGGCGAAGAATATGGCTTGATCGGCGTCCTACTATTGCTGGGGTGTTATGCGATAATCGTCGTCCGCGGAACACGCATCGCCGCCACTGCTCCCGACACACTTGGGTACGTCCTGGCGTGGGCAATAGTACTGGTGATTGC
>JBBIUD010000299.1:0-2360 GCA_037440485.1 Chlorobiota bacterium | reverse complement strand
ACCGATGGATTCGCACTCGTGGTATCTGGAGCGCATTGCCGCAGCCGAGTTGACCCCATACGCACTTTGGCTGACGCATTCGCACTGGGACCACACCGCCGATGCAGCGGTAATTGCCGAGCAGTTGGGCATTCCTGTGTTTGTGCATCCACTCGATGCCTATCGCTTGCATAATCCCAATGCTCATACCGTCGTTCCTCTGCCGGTAAAGCTCGAAGCCGTCGAGGTTGGCGGTTACTTTCACCACGGCGAACAGCACACCGTCGGAACACTCAGTTTCGAGGTGCGGCATGTGCCCGGGCATACCGAAGGCAGTGTTGTCTTCGTCGAACACTCGGCGCGTGTGGTGTTTTCCGGCGACACATTGTTTGCGGGCAGTATCGGACGAACGGATCTGCCCGGTGGCGATTACGAGCAACTGATCACCTCGATTCAGCGAGAGCTCCTATCGCTACCGGATGACTACGTGTGCTATCCTGGTCACATGGATGCGACCACCATCGGGCAAGAGCGCCGCACAAACCCATTTTTCCAATCGGGTGATCCCTACAGTCAGTTATGGTTCGAACAATGAACAAACTGTCATTTTTTGGTCACAACCTGCTTAGGATTTTTCCCCTATGTTTGCTGTTGAGTGTAGTGCTCGTTTTCAGTGGGTGCTATTCGTTCACGGGGGGCAGCGTTCCCCCGCATCTGAAAACGATCGCGATTGCAACAGTTGCCGATCGAAGCAGCTTTGGGCAGCCCGTCTGGCGAGAGGTAGCCACGCAACTACTGGTTGAGCGTTTCCGCAACGACAACACACTTCAACTTGTCGATCGGAATGGCGACGCGGAAGTGCGGGCAGCCATCACGACGATTGCGGAAGAACCAGTGACGTTGCGGGCTGGCGAAGTCGAGCGTGAGCGGAAGCTCCGCGTGGTTATGGACGTTGAGTACTACGACGCCATCAAACAGCGAACGATCTTTCACCGTGCGTTTACCAGCGAGCAGTTTTTCCCAATCGCCCAGGCTGCAACAGCGCGCGACCAAGCAATCCGCACCGCACTCGAACAGATTGCTGGCGATGTCCTGCTGGCAATCATCAGCGATTGGTAACACTTCGTCCAGTCTGCAATGCAGTTTTTATCGGATGCTATCGTCGTGCTCTATCTGGGAGCACTGGTTGTTCTGTTCGCTTTCGGATTACATGGCTTGGTGATGGTGTACCTCTACCACCGCACACGGCACCAATCGAAGCAATCGCCTCCGCAGCGCCTTGAGCCGTTGCCGGTCGTTACGGTCCAGCTTCCGATCTACAACGAGGTCTATGTTGTCGAGCGGCTCATTGATGCTGTCGTTCGGCTCGATTATCCAAAAGACAAACTCGAAATCCAAGTCCTCGATGATTCCACCGACGAAACCCAGCAGGTCGCGCGGGAGCGAGTCGAATACTACCGGTCGCAAGGATACGACATCAGCTACATTCACCGCACCGACCGCCAGGGCTATAAGGCGGGAGCATTGCGGCATGGGTTATCGCGTGCACGCGGAGAGTTCATCGCTATTTTCGATGCGGATTTTGTTCCCAAGCCCGACTTCCTTCAGAAGCTGTTGCCATACTTTTCGAACCCACAGGTTGGGATGGTTCAATCGCGCTGGGAGCATCTCAACGAGGACTATTCGTTCCTGACGCGTGCGCAGGCGTTAGCGCTCGACGGGCACTTTGTCATGGAGCAGCAGGTGCGCCATAACGCCGGATTCTTCATCAACTTCAACGGCACAGCCGGTATCTGGCGCCGAACATGCATCGAGGATGCGGGCAACTGGCACTCGGACACCCTTGCCGAAGACCTGGATTTGAGCTACCGCGCTCAGCTCCGCGGATGGAAATTTGTCTTCGTCAACGATGTTGTTTCACCGGCAGAATTGCCCGCCGACATCAACGCACTCAAATCCCAACAATTCCGCTGGACAAAAGGAGCCATCGAGGTTGCAAAAAAACTATTGCCTGCCGTCTGGCGTGCAAATCTGCCCCTGGCAACTAAGCTCGAATGCACAGTGCACTTGACAAGCAACATTGTCTTCCCCTTCATTCTGCTGGTTGCACTGTTGAACCTGCCGATGGTGCTCATCAAGAATACGACGGGCGATTACGACCAACTTTTCACGCTGATGTCCATCTTTGTCCTGGCATCGGTGAGCACGTTTCTGTTTTACCTCTATGCGCAGCGGAGTATTCACCCGGACTGGCAACAACGCGTTCTTCTGTTCCCGCTGTTTATGGCAGGCAGCATGGGACTTGCGGTCAACAACACCCGAGCAGTCATCGAAGCGCTCATCGGTAAACGATCTGAGTTTACTCGGACGCCAAAGTACCG
>JBBIUD010000298.1:0-2366 GCA_037440485.1 Chlorobiota bacterium | reverse complement strand
GGACGCAACGACTCTCCCACCGGACGCATCCTCCGCTCGGTTCTGGTGTGGATGGGTATTTTCCTTTCGATTATCGTCATGTACGTCCTGCTCCATAGCGGGCAGCGACCCGAATGGAACGTCCGCTACACCGACTACCTGAGTTTTCTTGATGAAAATCTGATTGCATCAGCCACGATTACAAAAAGCAACCTCAACGACTACGAATTCCACGGCGAACTCAAGCAACCCGTCTCGATGATGATCGAAGGGCGTATGCGGCAGGTCAAGTACTTTGTCACTCGATTAGGCACCATTGATAGTCGCACCGAAGAGCTTTGGCGTTCCAAGGGTATCTTGTGGACCTACGAGCAGAGCGACTCCTCGTGGTTGGGAACAGTGCTGACCGTCTTGATGTGGGTGGGACTGTTTGCGATCTTTCTGTTGATGATGCGCCGGATGCAAGCGGGTAACTCGGCGCGAACGATCTTCTCGTTTGGCAAAGCACGCACGCGGAGCTTGAGCGACACAGCCAAGCGCGTGACATTCATGGATGTTGCCGGCGCCGAAGAAGCCAAATTCGAATTGCAAGAGATCGTTGAATTCTTGCGCGAGCCGCAGAAATTCCAGCGCTTGGGCGGGAAAATTCCGAAAGGCGTTTTGCTGCTCGGTCCGCCGGGAACGGGTAAAACACTGCTTGCGCGCGCCGTTGCCGGCGAAGCAAATGTCCCGTTCTTTTCGATCTCCGGAGCCGATTTTGTCGAAATGTTCGTCGGCGTTGGTGCCAGCCGCGTTCGCGACCTGTTCGACCAAGCCAAGCGTAATGCTCCCTGCATTGTGTTCATTGACGAAATTGACGCCGTCGGGCGGCAACGCGGCGCCGGCTTGGGTGGCGGACACGACGAACGCGAACAAACGCTCAACGCACTGCTGGTCGAAATGGATGGCTTCGAGCAAAATAGCGGCGTTATCGTCATTGCCGCCACCAACCGCGCCGACATTCTCGATCCAGCGCTGCTGCGTCCAGGTCGCTTCGATCGCCATATCGTTGTTGATCGCCCAGACGTGCGCGGTCGTGAAGGCATTCTCAAAGTGCACACGCGCACAATCCCGCTGGCACCCGATGTGGACCTATCGGTTATTGCACGCTCAACGCCTGGTGCGTCGGGGGCTGATCTGGCGAACATCGTCAACGAAGCGGCGCTCTTTGCCGCACGCCGCAACAGCAACGTCGTCACGATGGACGATTTCGAGCAAGCAAAGGATAAAGTCTTCATGGGCATCGAGCGGCGAAGCCTTGTCCTGACCGACCAAGAAAAGCGCACGACCGCCTACCACGAAATGGGACACGCACTTTTGGGCAAACTACTCCCGAACGCCGACCCCGTCCACAAGGTCACTATCATTCCGCGTGGACCAGCGCTGGGCGTGACGTCCTACCTGCCCAAAGAAGACCGCCACACGCTCTCGAAAGACTACATCGAAACGCAAATCATGTGCTTGCTCGGCGGTCGGATTGCCGAAAAAATTGTGTTCAATCAATTCACCACCGGTGCAGCGAACGACCTGGAGCGCGCCACAGCGCTGGCGCGCAAGATGGTCACCGAGTGGGGTATGAGCGAGCGCATCGGACCGGTCAATTACAACTCCTCGCACAACGAAGTTTTCCTCGGTCGCGACTTTGGGCACGTCCGCCCTTATAGCGAGCAAACCGCCCAGCTCATAGACGCCGAAATCACCCGCATTGTCCGCGAGCTGGAGCAGCAAACCGAAGAACTTCTCCGCCAGCACGAAGACCTGATGCATTACTTGGTCAAGCACCTGCTGGAAAAAGAAACGCTCGATGCTGCTGAACTCGACCAGCTCATCGAGGAATTCCGCCGCTCCCGTAGCGAGGCTGCGACAGTAGCCCCTGCAGAGCAAATGCAGCAGTAGCTTTGTCTGGCAGCCGGGCAGTCCGGCGTGCGCTAAAACGCATGTCCGATCCCGATTTGCCATTCAATCGAGCTGAGCACATTCCGCTGGGTTATCCAGCGCCGATCCGGTTGCATTGGGTCATAGACGCGCAGCCCAAAATCCAACCGCGCCGGACCTGCAGGCAGAGCATACCGGATGCCACTGCCTAAAACCCATGCCCACCGCGATGGATCCAGGACATCGCCAAGACTGGCTCGACCGTAGGATTCGCGCGTGAGACGGTTGAATGCATTGCCCACATCGGCAAAGAGCACAAACCCAATTCGGCTCACCTGAGATGCTAAAAAATCCCCCAGCGCTTCGTAGTACGATAGCGTATAGCGAAGCTCAGCACTGAACTCAATGATGGTCCCACTGCCAATGTAGTTGGTCAGTGTTCCGACCTGCGATGGATTGGAGATCGGAAGAGC
>JBBIUD010000297.1:0-2378 GCA_037440485.1 Chlorobiota bacterium | reverse complement strand
AAGCTCCAACGATACATTCCCTACAGCGATGCACATTGCTGCAACGGAGCAAATCATTACGCATTTACTCCCAGCCGTTCGGCAGCTCCACCAAACACTTCTGGACAAGTCTCGGGAATTTGCTGACATCATAAAGATTGGTCGTACTCACCTTATGGACGCTGTTCCGCTGACGCTGGGTCAAGAGTTTAGTGGTTATGTCCATCAGCTTGCCTACGGCATTGAGCGCGTCGAATCTTCGCTTGAGCGGCTTTATGATTTAGCGATCGGCGGCACTGCGGTTGGAACGGGTTTGAATACTCATCCACAGTTTGCGGAGCGATGCGCTGCGCATATTGCTGAGATGACCCAGCTTCCATTCCGAAGTGCACCGAATAAGTTCGAAGCGCTGGCAAGTCATGATGCGCTCGTGTTTGCTCACGGTGCGCTCAAAACACTTGCATGCTCGCTCATGAAAATTGCAAACGATATTCGCTGGATGGCATCGGGTCCGCGCTGTGGTTTGAATGAAATCTTTATTCCCGAAAACGAGCCTGGCAGCTCCATCATGCCAGGCAAAGTCAATCCAACCCAGAGCGAGGCAATGACAATGGTCTGCGCTCAGGTGTTAGGCAACGATGTTGCCATCAACATTGGTGGTGCATCAGGCAACTTCGAATTGAATGTCTTTAAACCACTCATCATCTACAACGTGCTCCAGAGCATTCGGTTACTTGGTGATGCATGCCGTATGTTCGACGAGCACTGCGCACGGGGAATAGAACCCAACCGCGATCGGTTGAACTATTACGTTCAGAATTCGTTGATGCTCGTGACTGCACTCAACCCTTACATTGGCTACGACAATGCTGCCAAAATCGCCAAGCATGCGTACCAGCATGGTCTTTCGCTTCGCCAAGCCGCCATCGAATTAGGTATCCTCGATGGGGAAGCCTTTGACCGTATCGTGCGCCCAGAAACGATGCTCGGACCTAATCTCGAGTCATAATGCGCCTGTTCGATTGGTTCATCGGTGCCCTACTGGTTGCGGGCATTACGTATTGCTCCACAGCGCAACAGAAATCGGCTCTACGAGACGTTGAGCGTGCCATTGCTGCGATGAATGCCAAGAAATACTCAGAAGCCGAGCGCATCCTTCGTGTAGTCGTAAAGCAATACCCGCGCTATTACGATGCTCGCTATGAATTAGCGCTTGTTCTTTCGTTGCAGAAACGCTACGACGAAGCGCTCGCCGAATGTCGTGTGATCTGCGATACAACCATTCCACCCGAGCAGCAACGCGATCATTATTTCCACTTGTTGGGGAATCTCTATGCTCAACGTGATGATTCGGTGAATGCTGATGCAAGTTACCGTCTTGGTTTAGCACGCTTTCCGACCTCGGCACGCTTGCACGTGGAGCAAGCTATCCGTTTCGCGCAGCAGGGCAATCTTGAGGAAGCACTCGAGGAAATCGAAACTGCCATCAGCGGTGATCCGACCTATCCGCTCAGCTACTACTGGGGCGCTCGATTCTACCGCGCCTCAACCGAACGTATTTGGGCAATTTTCTACGCAGAAATTTACATCAATCTTCGCCCCAATAGCTCCAAAGCAGACGAAATGAGTTCGCTGTGGTATAACGCCATCCGCGAGGCAATCGAGCAGTTCGATAGCGATGGACGCATCGTCCTCTCCCGCGAGATTCGAGCTTCCGGACCAGCCGGACCCTCGTTCCCGGATGCGTTTAGTTCGGTCTTGACTGAGGCAGCGCGCACACTGCGTTTCAATCGCGACTTTGAATTGCCCATTGCTTCGATTGACACGCTGCTATCGGAATTCCTGAAAATTTGGTATCAGCGCGGCTACGATACAACGTTCAGAAACCTCATCATCGAGCGGTACGAACAGCTCCACCGGGCCGGGCTTCTTGATGCCTATGTTTTTACGATTGCACAGCACGGTAAACCAATGCAGTTTGCTTTCTATGCCCGGCAACATCGCCAACGTTTGAATAAGCTTGAACAATGGATAGCAAGAAATCGCTTGATAATCTCACGCACAAACTACGTTAGCCGATACCGCTGGTAAGACGTCAACATTGCTAATTTCGCTGTTGTTGTTTTCTCCACACTCTCACGAACACAATGAAAGTTGATGTCGTCATGCCCAAGATGGGCGAATCGGTACAGGAAGGAAAAATCTTGCGATGGGTGAAAAAAGTTGGTGATCGCATCGAGCGTGATGAAGTTTTGCTGGAGATTTCGACCGATAAAGTAGACACCGAAGTGCCAGCGCCGGCAGCAGGGGTTATTGCAGAGCTGCTTGCAAGCGAAGGCGATACCGTGGAGGTAGGGAAAGTCATCGCACGGATCGAAACAGAAGCCAGCGAAACTGTT
>JBBIUD010000296.1:0-2402 GCA_037440485.1 Chlorobiota bacterium | reverse complement strand
CCCGACAGCAGCGCCTCGCGCGGTGATCGTGCTGGGAACATTGTTGACTGTGGTGATCGCGTTTTCTTGCCAGGTGCCCATGACGGTGACGTTATAAGCGCCCCAGGCACGGATTGATGCATAGCCACTGAGCGCATATTCAACCGATAGTGTCGGGCGTATAAGCCAAAAGGGTGCTTCCAGTGAACTGGTCACTGCCTGCCCAAGTGTTCCCGGGGAGGTGGGCCAGTTGGTCGAGCTTGGTCCGCTGGTGTGCTCGAAGCGGAGCGATCCCCGACCCAGATATGCTCCCGGTGCCACAATCAACCCCCGCACGACTGGAATGGCGTAGTCCAACTGCAGCGCCGTGCTCGATAGCTCCATCATCGCGCGGTGTTGCATCGAACCGGAGGTTTCCGTGTGAGTTTGTGAACCGCTCACGTTCTCAAAACCGATGCGCAAATTTCCAACCAAACTCAACGTAAGAAAGCCACTAATCCCGCTGGTAAACATCGGTGCGGAGTAATCGCCATGCATCGAGTACGGCATAACTAAGCTTGCGCTGATGTCGGATGCAGGGAAGTACCACAAACCGCCGACATAACCAGCTCCAATGCCGAAGTACGCGCTGCCGGATTGTTTATCCTGGAGTTCTTCGAAGGTGATCTCGCCGAGCTGGTCGTCACCGCCTTGGGGCTGCTGTGCCAGCAAACCAAGCGACAGGGCACACAGGAGCATCAATACACGTGCTATCGGTCGCATGAAGAAATTGGTGATGGTGAAACGGCTGCAAACTTACGGCGCCTCCAGCCGCAGTACCTCGAAAACCAGCAGCGCTAAGTATTCCGTCTCAGGCATTGGTGGATAGATCGGGTGGCAGGGCGCTTGCATGCCGCGAGCAAGGAGGCGAACTCGGCAGCCTGCTCGCCGAGCTTCACCGGTGACAATATCGCCGAGCAGTGCTGCGCTAATGTGGTGCGAACAGGTCGCAGTGACTAAAATTCCACCATCGCCGAGTAATTGCAGTGCACGACGATTGATTTCGGCATAGCCGCGCACCGCACGCTCAACGTGATGAGTGCTCTTGGCAAACGCCGGTGGATCGAGAATGACCATGTCCCATCGCTCGCCAGCATGCACGGCATCTTTGAGAAAGTCGAACACATCGGCTTCAATGAAGCGGCACCGACCCTCCACGCCGTTGAGCACTGCCTGAGCCAGTGCGATTGCTGACGCCGAGCTATCTATCCCGACGACTTCCTGCGCGCCAGCGCACGCGCAATGGATTGCAAAGCCGCCCTGGTGAGTGAAACAGTCGAGCACTCGCCGACCGCGTGCAAACGGCGCAACAAGCCGATAGTTGATACGCTGGTCCAGGTACAAGCCCGTTTTCTGCCCCCCGACAAGATCTGCATGCATCCTGACGCCGTCGAGCTGGACAGTGATGTGCTCTGGAATATCACCCCAGAGAATTTCTTCCTGCCGCGGCAAGCCTTCTTTGTCGCGGAGAACACTGTCGTTTTTTGCAATGATGCCCCGAATGTCCGGTAGCACTTGCCGCAGCGCAGCGACAATCATCTGGCGGCGTGCGTCCATCCCAACTGACAGAAACTGCACCGCAAGCCAATCCTGGTAACGATCAACGATCAAGCCCGGTAAAAGGTCGGCTTCGCCAAAGACAAGGCGATACACACAGCTTGTGCTGTAGAGCGATTGCCGCAGCGCCAGTGCTCGTCGAATGCGCTGGTCGAAAAAAGCCTCGCCCACATCGCCGCCCCAAACCAGTAGCCGCACAGCGATTTTGCTGCTGGGGTGGTAGAACCCGACGCCCAAATCGTAGCCGTAGGAGGTTTCGACGCGAACAATGTCGCCGGCTGTCAGTGCTGGGAGCGGTGGTTCGAGTTCATCGCGATAGATCCACAGATGTCCGCTGCGAATGCGGCGATGTGCGCCATCGCGAAGTCGAAGAAGTGCTGGCACACTCATCGCGATGCTTGTCGAGTGTGAGTCATCGGATGCATAGACGGATTCGGTTGGACTGACACCCTGCCAGCAGGCACGATCATTCCACCAGAATGTTGACGAGTTTACCCGGAACGGCGATGATGTTCTTGATTGTTTTGCCTTGCACGTGTCGCGCAACGTCCGGGCTATCGAGTGCCTGCTGACGCAACTCCTCCTGGCTTGCGGTGACGGGGACGGTGAGCTTTGCGCGCACCTTGCTGTTGATTTGCACGACGATTTCCACCTGCTCATCGCGAAGAAGCTCTTCATCCCAATCGGGGAAGGGTTCATACGCCAGCGAGTGTGTGTGACCGAGCAGATGCCAGAGTTCCTCGGCAAGGTGTGGTGCGAACGGCGCCAGCAGGAGCGCGAATTGTTCCATCGCCTGGTAAGGACGCTGCTCCATGCGCGAGTACTCG
>JBBIUD010000295.1:0-2416 GCA_037440485.1 Chlorobiota bacterium | reverse complement strand
TGCTAAGCTCGTTGGTTCGATAACGCGAACCTGTGGTGATTGGCGTTGACCTATTGCAGCGATGGCAGCCTCCAGATAGAGCGTCGTTGCTTTCGAGCCCACGACGAGAACCCGCGGCATTGGCGGCACAATCACCGCAAACACGCGGCTGTTGTTGCTCTCGCACGCATCCGGCTCCACCTCCACGCTGCCGGCAATAAATCCACTGGTCAGCGGTGCTGCCGCGCTCATCGAGAGCACCCGGACTTGCCCTGCCGGAAGATCGAAAGTGCGTTGTGCGACTTGCTGCCCGTTGAAACGCATGCGCACGACGGCACCGACTACATCACGCGCTGCATTATTCCGAATGCGCAGCATCACCTCGATCGGTTTGCCAGGCTCAATAACACGAGTGACGACACCGACCGAATCAACACCGAGATCGGGTTGCCCCAGAGTTATACCATCGTTGATAGGCACGACGATAACTCGCTCGACCGATGCCGGCTGAAACACCGAATCCTGCCAGCGGAACATGTTCGATTGGAAATCGCTGATGACGTACAGCTCGCGGTGAGGGTTCTGCGCTGACTCAAGCGTTGCACGTGCAACCTCGAGCATCTGGTCGAGCGGAACAGACCCATAGGTAACCGGCAACGACTCCAACTCATCGCGAACCGCACCAAGTGCTGTTGTCAACTCAACACGTTTTCCTTGAAGCACTGCCGTGGTGGTCACCAGCGCAACCTCATCACCGCTTTTGAGCGCACCGAGAATTTGATTCGCCTGCCGAACTGCCCAGCGGAAGCGATCTCCACGACTGTCGCGCGTGTCCATACTCGGCGAGTTATCCAGCACGATGACAACACTGCTTCGCACCTGGGTGCCAAGCACCGGCAGCGAAGTTGGAAGGACCGGACGGGCAAAGGCGAGGACAGCAAAGACAACCAGCAGAGTCCGCAACACCAATAGGAGCCACTGCTGAAGCTTCAACCGACGAACGTGAGAACGCTGCAGCTCCTGCAAAAAGCGGAGTGTGCTGAACTCAATCGTTCGGAGTTTCCGCAAATTCAACAGGTGCAACAGAATCGGGATCGCTGCCGCGACCAGCCCGATGAGCATCAGCGGATTGAAAAACTGCATGGTGGTCTGGGGTGGTGACTCGTCCAAAGTTACGGTGTCGCAGGGCGCACAAACGGACGATGCAGTGCTTTCGTGTTCTCTTGCCTGGACTCCGGCTGCATCGCATTCACCGTAGTTTTGCACCGATTATTTGACTGCACGCACAGTACATGAACATCGGCTCGCTTCAGATCGAACAGGGTGTGCTCCTTGCCCCGATGGAGGACGTCAGCGACTCACCCTTCCGGCGCCTGTGTCGTCGCTACGGTGCGGATATTGTCTACACCGAGTTTATCTCCAGCGACGGTTTGGTGCGGAACGCCCGCCGATCGTTTCAAAAACTCCGCATTGCACCGGAAGAGCATCCGATTGCGGTGCAAATTTTCGGTGGCGACATTCCAACAATGGTCGAAGCGGCACGCATCGCCGTCGAGAGTAATCCAGACTTTCTCGACATCAACTGTGGCTGCTGGGTCAAAAATGTTGTCGCGCGGAATGCTGGTGCAGCCCTTCTCAAGGACCCACCGACGATGGTGGCAATGGCGCGTGCATTAGTGGAAGCCGTCTCCGTTCCGGTCACAGTCAAAACACGCCTGGGTTGGGATCGAAGCTCGATTGTTATTTGCGAGGTTGCGCGCAAGCTCGAAGATGCTGGCATCGCAGCACTGGCAATCCACTGTCGGACGCGCGATATGGGACACAGCGGTTCAGCAGATTGGTCATGGGTCGCACGCGTCAAGGAGGTCGTTTCCATACCAGTCATCCTCAATGGCGACGTTGCCAGTGCACGCGATGTTGCACGGGCATTTAGCCAGACCGGCTGCGATGCTGTCATGATTGGTCGCGCCGCGATTGGCAATCCCTTCATCTTCCGTCAGGCGAAGACATTTCTTCGCACTGGTATCGAGGAACCGCCTCCTTCGGCAGACGAGCGCATTGCGGTCTGCCTGGAGCACCTCCGCTTGCTCATAGAGGACCGCGGCGACGAGCGCCGCGCCACAGTTGAATTTCGAAAATTTCTTGCAGGGTATCTCAAGTCGCTGCCGCATTCGGCAACTGTCCGACGTGAGCTGATGGCATTCGAGGCATTTGCACCGATTCAAGAGCGTCTGCTTCGGTACGCTGAGTTTCTCCGATCCAGCGGCGCCGACGATGCTGCTACGGTTGAGCTGTCGCTTGCAGAATCGGACGCCGAAGAGTGCACAGCCTAACCTGTTGCCAGAGACTTTACCCGAACCACCTCGGCTATCGAATGGAACTGTCGGTTGTGATCATCACCTTCAACGAAGAGCAGCGCCTGGGGCAAACACTCGCT
>JBBIUD010000294.1:0-2440 GCA_037440485.1 Chlorobiota bacterium | reverse complement strand
ATCCAAACATCGGGGCGTTCACTTCATGCACAGGAAATTGCCTTCAACGATATTCGCACCACACTCCAAGCTCTCTACGCGATCTACGACAATTGCAACTCGCTCCACACCAATGCCTACGATGAAGCCATCACGACCCCGACGGAAGAATCTGTTCGCCGTGCCGTTGCCATTCAGCTCATCATCAACAAAGAGCTTGGGCTTGCCAAAAATGAAAATCCGTTGCAGGGTTCATTCATCATCGAGGAGTTGACCGACCTGGTCGAGGAAGCCGTCTATGCTGAGTTTCAGCGGCTCAACGAGCGTGGCGGCGTGCTCGGTGCAATGGAGCTGATGTACCAGCGCAACCGGATTCAGGAAGAGTCGCTCTATTACGAATCGCTCAAACATAGTGGCGAGCTGCCGATCATTGGGGTCAATACGTTTCTGGCAAAGGATGGCTCGCCAACCATTGTTCCGCACGAAGTCATTCGCTCAACCAAGGAAGAGAAAGAGCAGCAGATAGCCAATCTCGAAGCCTTCAAACTCCGCAATGCAGAGCAGGCGGAGTCTGCCCTCAGGCAACTGAAAGATACTGCACGCCGTGGCGACAACATCTTTGAAACACTGATGGAGGTCTGCAAGACCTGTACGCTTGGGCAAATGACACACGCTCTCTACCAGGTCGGCGGTCAATATCGTCGAAACATGTAGCGCTGCGTGGATGGATGGTCTGCCCTGCATTCGTGGTGAAATCCAGCATCTATCTTTCCAGGGAGAGTGTGCGAACCTTCCCAGCTATAAATTAGACGATTTCGATATCAATGTAGCACGTCCAGTAGGATTGGCTAAACTCGGGCAGCGTGGCAGCATTGCGTATTCACGCTGGGTCAGTCCAAAACGGACAAGATCGTATCCATTCGCACGTATATGGGATACCCTTGGTTTCAGCGGCAAGATTGTAACAGTAATCCCCATAATTAAGGATGAAGGTAGGGGTGAACGCAGGAATGATTCCAATTTAGATCGGATCACATACATGACATATTCGTGGATGAATCTAATGAATGTGTACATAATATTGGCGTGGTACTGCGAAGCAAAATCTTTAAGCAGTGTGCGGATTACGCAGCAACTGCTTGATTCAAAATATGTTCGATCTAAACTCCATGATATCGCTGACTACAAGTACGATGCTCACCATTGGAATCGAATGCACTTCGAAAACGATTTTTTGAAGATTTATAGGAGAGCGATTGATGCTTATGTAAGGATAGCCAATAAGCTAAACATCAAGCTTCATAGTCGAGAAAATCATTGTAAGTTTATCGAGTCTGTTTGCTCTGATTGTTCATCTGAAAAACTCGATCTGGAAAAATTCAGAACCTTGAGTCTGGATAAATCTTTGCGTTCTGCACAGCATGAAGTACAAACAGTTCATACACAGGAGCGACTTTCGACAGGAAATAAAGCTCTGTTTTGTATCAGGAATAACCTCGGCGGAATTTATCACTTGACTGCTGATGAAGTTTTGTTCACGGCAAATAATAAAATCGTCATTCGAGAGTGTAAGCATACGTCGCGACATATTCTCCCGTCGTTGAATGATATCAAGGATGGCTTATTCAAGCTACTGCTATTTTCTCGCCTTGTCAACCTTCGTGTAGCAAATAACTCAGTAACTGCTGAATGTGAGCTTAGGCTGACAAGCGATAAGCTTCAGGATGTGTGTACCCTGCCAAGTACAGCTGAGAGCACTTTTACAAAGTTTATCCGATCCAATCGTCTAAGTGATCGCCATGCCGATAAGCTTGTTTGGCTTGATAAGCAGTCTCAACAGTTAGGCATTCGGATCATTATCGGAAGCCCGTAAACAATGCACACAGCACAGCCCATTACAACACCGCTTCGCTACCCGGGAGGAAAATCCCGTGTGGCCGATCAAATAGTTCGGCTGATTCCACGCGACATTAGCGAGTACCGTGAACCGATGGTGGGTGGCGGCTCTGTGTTTCTTTATATGCGGCAACTTTTCCCTGATTACCGCTACTGGATCAACGATGTAAACTATGAGCTGTATTGCTTTTGGGTAGCACTGCAAACTCGTGCATCAGAACTGGTGGAGGCTATTTCTCGTATTCGCTGTGAAGTGACCGATGGACGTGCCCTGTTCTATCAATTGCTCGATGCATACGGAAGCGGGAATGAGCTAGAGCGTGCTGTTCGATTTTTTATTCTTAATCGAATCACGTTTTCCGGGACTGTTGATGCCGGTGGATATTCCGAAGCAGCATTCCGAGGACGATTTACAGGCGCAGCGATCGAAAAACTCAAACACCTGCCCCGATTGCTGAGCAATGTACGAATAACGTGTAGTGATTATGCCGATGTTGTGTTAGCCGAAGGAACTGGTGTGTTCATTTATCTTGATCCACCGTACTACTCGGCAACAAAATCACGA
>JBBIUD010000293.1:0-2470 GCA_037440485.1 Chlorobiota bacterium | reverse complement strand
TGCCACATTGGGATATGCGCCCGCGCTGGTTACAAATCCTGTCGCCGTGCTATTGAGGCTCTGGCAGACGCTGACGGTCGTCGAGAAAGCGCCACCCTCGCCGGTTGTCGAGTATTCCGGTGCGTTCGGGATGATCAGGTCGCACCACTTATTGAGGAAGCCATCGGCCAGACCGCCGCCGTAGGTGGTTTGCGCTGCACCGGCGGTCGTCAGATTGCCTAAACCACTGGCTGCGCCTGCGATGAAGACGTTCCGCTGGTTATCAACGGCGATGCCGAGAGCAACATCGTTGCCCGACGAGCCGAACATCGCCGAGTATTCCACGGCGGGCGTGGTGCGGTTGATGCGGCTCCACACGGCATCGTAGGCACCCTGGTTGGTGTTGTACGATGCATCGAAGTTGTATGTGGCAAAACCGCCACTGCTACTTGCCGTTTGTCCAGCAACGAAGATTTTCCCGCCGGTACCGTTCGCAGCAGTATTCGGCGCGGCAAAGGTCACATTGTTATCATCCACCGCGACACTGGTCAGGTAATCATCGCCGGTCGAGCCCCAGTAGCTTCCCCAGTCGCGGTTCATCGTGGTCCCGCTGACTGTCAGCCGCACCACAAAGCCATCATCGGAAGAGGTGAGGTTTGTACCGTTATTAAGGACGGTGTTGAACGCACCCGCACTCGCCAGAAGATTACCGGCAGTATTCTGGGAATTCGTGCGTCCGACAGCGATAACACCATCGCTAATGGGATCGTGCGCGACACCAAGCACGCGATCAGACAGGACAGCGCCATAGTACGTTGCTGCAGTCCGCCCGCCGCTACTGGTAATGAGCGCCACATAACCGTCGTAGTTTACGCTCCCGGTACTGCTACCGGAGCCGTTATTGTTGACAACCGTATTGAACGAACCTGTGGTCGCAATAGCCTGAAGGGTATTCGGGGAGTTGGTGAAACCACCGACCCAGACATCGCCGCTTGTTCCGCGTGGGGAGAGACTGGTGACGTAGGTTTCTTGTCCGTTCGGCGCGCCGGTGTTGTTGCCGTAGTAGGTCAGCCACGTAATGGCATTGAGCGCCGTCGCCGGTACACGTGCGATCATACCGCAGTACAGCCCGTTGTACGTGGTTTGAAAGACACCAGCGGTAGCCAGTCCAGTGCTTGCGGTGTACCCCCCAACGGTAAGATTTGTCCCATCGTAGGCAACAGCGAGCAAGTAATCATCGGCAGCGCCACCGATGTAGCGTGCAGCTTGCGGTGTGCCACCACTGTTGAACCGTGCAACAAAGCCATCAATATCGCCATTTTGGGTATTGGTAAAACCAGAACCCGTCCATGCCGTCGAGCGCGTTTGCCCGACGATCCAAACCTGCCCGCTGCCATCGGCGGCGATTCCATAGGCGCGGTCGTCGTTCGCACCGCCGTAGTAGGTTGAGTATTGCCGGGCGCCGCCGTACTGATACGCTGCAACGAACGCATCGTATGCACCACCACCGTAGGTCCCCTGGGAAGGAGTCACAAGCGGGAAAGTTCCTCCCGCCGTAAAGCCGCAGACGTAGATGTAGGGCGTCGAGGATGCTGGATTGAACGAGCGCTGGGTCGCAACGCCGGTGATTTGGTCTTCGACGCTTCCGCCATGGAGCGTGCCCCAATCACGGTTGGGGTCAATGACCAGAGTTTGCGAGCGGTCGTAGTCGGGCACATCGAAGGTAATGGTTTCCCCGCTGACGCGGAAGCGGACGGCGACTTCTTGTTGCGTGCCATCGGCGGTGCGGACGAACGAGTAGGGCGCATCTTCGGTCATAGCGCCGATTGCTGTTTGGATGCGATAGCCACCGTCGCTGGTCGCTTCGATGCGATCGGCACCGCTGTAGCGCAAGCGAATTTGCGACGGATCACCGCCGGGCCGAACGATAAACTCTGCTTTCATTCCTTTGCCGCGCGCTTTCAGGACCAGGTCAATGTTGGGATAGACGTTTTCATAGACGATGGTCGAGAAGCTGCGCACACCAGTAATGCCGTCCGGTCCAGCCGAGGCGGTGAAAAAGTTGGTCACACCCGGAAGCAGACCCTCCGCGCGGAGATTGACGCTGGGATTGGCGCCAACAAGCTCCATGTCCACGCGCTGGGTGCGGATGCGTGTCTGATCGAGTTCCCGGGAGGAGACCCCTTTGCCCGGCTCAAAGCGCGCACCGGGACCCTCGACGGTGAAGAACACCTGTGCGATGCGGTCCGGCATAAAGAACAGCTTTGCGCCGTTGGAGTGAGCAGTAAAGCGGACGCTCTCGACGCGGCGTCCTTGGTCGTCGGTGACCTGCCCTTTGTTTTCGAGGAACTCCAACCCCTGCGAAAGATGGGTCGGCGTTTTCTGGTCGCGAGCGGTGCTGCTCTGCGATCCGATTGCCGTTTGAGCTGTAAGCGAAAGGCTCCCAACCAGCAAGACTGCGACAAATGCTGCTACGTGTGTAGCAATGCGG
>JBBIUD010000292.1:0-2479 GCA_037440485.1 Chlorobiota bacterium | reverse complement strand
GAAATGTCCATCGTGTGGAGCATGGGGCGCGTTAGTCGAAGAAATCGAAAGTATCGAAAAGCCCGGGAAAACCCAGGCAGTCGTTCAAAAGCCAGTTCCATTAGCCGAAGGGAATATTCAGCCTATCGAGCGTCTTTGTAGCGGAATCTCAGAGTTTGATCGTGTCATGGGCGGCGGGATCGTACCTGGATCAGTTACCGTCGTCGGTGGAGATCCTGGTGTTGGCAAATCTACCCTGATGCTTCAACTGTGCGGAGCATTTGCATCCATTTCGCCGCTGTATGTAACGGGTGAAGAGTCGCTCGAACAAATTCGATATCGTGCGCAACGATTGGGGATTCACGTTGATGGGATTTACGTTCTCACCGAGCAAAGCGTTGAAGATATTCTGGCAACGATTGAATCAACAAAACCTGGTTTAGTTGTCATTGACTCAATACAGACGCTCTATGGGAAACAGCTCGAATCTCTGCCAGGAAGTATTGGTCAGGTTCGATACTGTGCAGCGCAGTTGGTGCAGTGTGCCAAGCAGCAGAATGTACCGATTCTGCTGGTTGGGCATGTGACGAAAGAAGGGATGCTTGCTGGTCCGAAGGTATTGGAACATATGGTTGATGTCGTAGTTCAGTTTGAAGGCGAAGGGAATTATGCTTACCGTATCCTACGTGCAATCAAGAATCGGTATGGCTCGACAAATGAGATTGGCGTTTTTGAAATGCGAACATCAGGGCTTGTTGAAGTAACCAATCCAAGTGAACTCTTTTTGAGCAAGCGTAGTGCTCCAGAACCAGGTACCGCAGTGACTGCATTATTGGAAGGTAGTCGAGCACTACTGGTTGAAGTTCAGGCATTGGTGATGCAGAGCAGCTACGGTGTGCCACAAAGAGTTGCAACGGGTTATGATTACAAACGCTTGCAGATGTTGCTTGCTGTGTTGGAACGTCGCAGTGGTTTTGACTTTCTTCATTGTGATGTTTTTGTCAATATTGCTGGTGGTATTGCTGTACGTGATCCTGGTGCGGACATGGCAGTCTGCACAGCACTAGTAAGTTCATTGCGTAACCATCCATCAATGCAGAGGGCTATCGCAGTCGGCGAAGTAGGATTAACGGGTGAGTTGCGCCAAGTTATTGGAATGGACATCCGACTCAGGGAGGCAGAAAAATTAGGTTTTGAGATTGCCGTGACGGCGCAGATGCGCACACCGTATTCTTCCTCCTCGTTGCAGCACAGAGTTGTTCGAAGCATCTCAGATGCTTTAGAAGTCCTGCTGCAGTAATTTGGCTAGCGTCTGGAAACAAAATTTATGGAGCTTGAGTCTATGGCTCGCGCAACCATTGATGAGCAAACGCTCGTTGAGTTGCTCATTGAGCGGAAGGAAGAAGGTTTCCGCGAGTTGATGCGTGTGTATAAAGACGACATCGTCAATTACACCTACCGTTTCCTCGGTAACTACGATGATGCGGTAGATAGTGCGCAGGAGACCTTCATCCGTGTTTTCCGGTTCATTGACACCTTTCAGCGCGGAGCGCAGCTTAGAACATGGCTTTATGCCATTGCACGGAATGTTGCGTTTTCGATCATCGAGAAACGAAAGCAACGCGGTACACTTCCGCTGACAATGCTCGATGAAGAAGGGCAGGAGATCGAGTGGGAAATTCCCGACGAAAGCTATATGCCCGATCGCACTGTTGACTCCACGATCATTGCTCAGCGGATACAGAAAGCTCTGATGTGCCTACCACCGGTTTATCGAGAAGCTGTCGTCCTTCGTGATATCGAAGGGCTAAGCTACGAAGAAATAGCCGAGGTATGTCAGACTGAGATTGGTACCGTCAAATCACGTATCAATCGCGGGCGCACGATGCTGCAAGAATTGTTGCGCGACTTGTATGATGAACTATTTGGTTCAAGTAGAATATGAACAACCAATCGAGCAGCGACCAGTCGCCAATTGAAAAGCTTCTATCGGAGCAGCTTGCACGGGTAGAAGCACCAGCAGATTTTGATCAGGTGACTAGTCTCCGACTCATGCTGCAGCAACTGCCGCGGGCTTCAGCTCCCGAGCATTTTGAAGAGGAGGTTCTCCAACGATTGGCAGAATGCCGAGAAAACCGCTCCCGTTTCCGCCTCCGCCGCTTGCGTACACCACGCCAGTGGCTTGCTATTGGTGCAGGAGCAGCAGTCGTCGGAGGTGCACTGTATTATTTCGCTACCCAGTCGTCAGCACCCGAACAAACACCTCTGCCATCGTATGAGCCGGTTCCGCTTATTATCCAAGCTGACTCACAGGTTGAACAAACGCTCAAACCTTATAAGCCAGAGCTGCCGGAACGTCGAAAGCCCGATAGCGTTGCACTGCCTAGCACCACTCCCACTAAACAAATTACACCCGGCAATCCTCGCCACCAGGATGATGAGTAACGCTAAACAAGCGTTGCTGGATCGGTGTATTCCATTTCGAATGCGTCAGCAACAG
>JBBIUD010000291.1:0-2501 GCA_037440485.1 Chlorobiota bacterium | reverse complement strand
GTGCACTACCTCTTGGCATTGGCAAAACCATTACAGGCGATGTGTATTGCACCGACCTTGCAGAGCTACCACACCTTCTGATTGCCGGTGCAACTGGTTCGGGGAAATCCGTTGGTATCAACACCATTATCATGTCGCTGATCTGGCGATTGCACCCACGAGAGTTGAAGTTCGTTATCATTGACCCGAAAAAAGTCGAACTGACATTTTACACCAAACTCAAGCACCACTATTTAGCAGCTTCTCCCGACGTTGACGAAGCCGTCATTACCACTCCGGCAAATGCCGTCATTGCACTCAAAGCATTAGTTGCGGAAATGGAACAGCGTTACGATTTGCTTGCCAAAGTCGGACAACGAAAAATTAGCGACTACAATCGTAAGCTTGCCGAGGGATCGCTCAAAGCAAGCGATACTACGACTCTACAGCCATTGCCTTACATTGTTGTCGTTATTGACGAACTTGCCGATTTGATGATGACTGCCCGAACAGAAGTAGAGGACTCTATCATCCGACTCGCGCAACTTGCGCGTGCCGTTGGTATTCACCTTGTCGTAGCAACGCAGCGTCCCTCGGTTGATGTTATCACTGGTCTTATCAAAGCAAATTTCCCTGCTCGCATTGCATATCAAGTTGCCTCAAAGGTTGATTCTCGCACGATCATTGACTCAGTCGGTGCCGAACAGCTTCTTGGCAACGGCGATATGCTTTTCACACCTGGCGGACAGCGCCCAATTCGTCTGCAAAATGCATTCATCACAACCGACGAGGTCGAAGCGATCACCGAATTCATTGGCAAGCAGCGAGGCTATTCCACGCCCTACATGCTTCCATCGGTTGCGCAGGCAAACAACCGAAATGGTAGCACTGATGGAGACTTCGATCCGCTATTTGTTGAAGCGGCACGTATCGTCGTTCATGCACAACAAGGCTCAACATCTCTTCTCCAGCGTCGGCTGCGCATTGGCTATTCACGCGCAGCACGAATCGTTGACCAGCTCGAAAGCGCAGGTATTGTTGGTCCATTCGATGGAAGCAAAGCACGGCAGGTTCTCATCGAAAGTGATGCCGAACTCGACATGCGCCTTGGTCAATTAGGCTTGAGCTGAGCCATATTGGGGAACCGTATTTTCGCCTAACCATTCATTGCGTGCACTGCTAAAGCATGTTGCGCTATCTGCTCGTCGAAGATTTTGCTGTCATCGAGCACGTCGAACTTGAATTCGGTCCTGCGTTCAATGTCATCACCGGCGAAACCGGTGCTGGCAAATCACTCCTCGTCGAAGCACTTATGGCAGTATTGGGAGAGCGCACATCCAGCGACGTTGTGCGTAGCGGTGCTCGCCGCGCAGTTATCGAAGCACATTTCACGATTACCGGCAATACCCAACTCTTCGAATTGCTCCAGGAAAGTGGGTACATTCATTCCGAACCGGACCAATTGATTTTACGGCGAGAAATTAGCTCGACGGGTTCACGGGCTTTCGTCAACGACTCTCCGGCACCACTACACTTTGTCAAGCAACTCGGAGAATTCCTAGTTGACTTCCATGGTCAGCACGAGCATCAATCGTTGCTGCGCGTCAGTCTCCACCGCACGCTACTCGATACGGTCGGGGGACTTGACCGCTTTGTGAGCGAGTACCGTACGTCCTACCAGACGCTATGCAGCCTCATTGAACGTTACCGCACTCTCGTCGAACGTGAACACCAGCTTCAGCAGGAGCGAGATTGGAAGCAGTTTTTGTTGAGCGAACTGAACACCGTCTCACCTGTTGCGGGCGAAAAACAAGCGCTCGAATCAGAGCTACGCCGCATCGAGCATAGTGAACAGCTTTTTGAAGGATCAACCGCTGCATACGATCTGCTCTACGGTAGCGAGCACTCCGCTCATGACGTTTTAGTTCGAGCCCGAAATATCGCCGAGCAACTCTCAATTGTTGATGAGTATTTCCGCTCGGTCGCTGCTGAGCTGCGCGATTTGGTGATACGGACCGACGAACTGGCAAAAGATATCCAGCGTTACAACGCACAACTGGAATTCTCGCCGGAGCGATCCCAGCAAATACGCGAACGTCTGGCTCAACTGGCACGTCTGGAAAAACGCTACGGTACCATCGAACGGGCAATCGAGCAACGCGACATCATTGAACACGAACTGCGACTGGCAGAAAACTTTGAGCATGAGCTTGCTCAAGTTGAGTCGGAAATACTTGCCCAGCGTGCACGACTCGGCTCACTTGGCGAACGATTATCTGCAAAGCGTAACCAAGTGGCACGACGCATCGAGCGTTCTATTGCAGCTATCCTTGCTCGGCTTGGTATACCTGATGCAGAGTTTACCGTCGTGATCGAACAAACACCGGTGGAGAATGCATCGTTGACCGATTTGGTCGCGCAAGCTGCGCACGGCACATACACTGCCTATGAAAACGGGCTCGACCACGTCGCATTTCACATTCGCACTAATAAAGGTGAGCCATCTGCACCTCTTCACCGCA
>JBBIUD010000290.1:0-2519 GCA_037440485.1 Chlorobiota bacterium | reverse complement strand
TGAACGCAAAACCACTGCCGGTGACTTTTGCGCCACGCTCGAAATCGAGAATTCCAAGCTGTGCGCCAATTTCGATATGGCTTCGTCGCCACTCGGCGGGGATTTCTTCCGCTGTTGATCGAACAACGATGTTCGAACTGGCATCGGCACCGATCGGAACGCTCTCATGCGCGATATTGGGCACCTGCAAGAGCAGTTCGTTGAGCTCAGCTTCCGTGCGGCGAAGCTCCTCGTCGTTGGCTTTGATTTTGTCCCCGAGCACACGCGTTCGAGCGATTTCCTCGCTAGCGTCCTGTCCGGCTTTTTTCAGGTGGGCAATCCGTTCACTGGCGCGGTTGCGCTCGTGCTTGAGCGCATCGGTTTCAGTTATCAGTTTGCGACGCCGTTCGTCGAGCTGCAGGATTCGTTCAACGTCAATCGGGTGGTTTTTCTGTGCAGCATTGCGGGCAACACGCTCGGGATTCTCCCGAATGAAACGAAGATCAAGCATAACGCGGTGCGATGGTCAGGTACAAAAACGGCTGCGAAATTACCGCATTGGCTTGGACAGGTGCGTTCGCCAGCGGTCTTTTTATGCCGTGCTGAGTGCGCCCAGTTGCGCGGTAAGACGTTCGATCGTTTCGACGATGCGATCAAAACGTGTCTGCTCGGCAGCAGCCCGAGCTCCAGCGCTATAGCGATCGAGCGATGGTTCAGCAAGCATGCTTTCGAGCCTAGCAGCCAGTGCGGCGGCATCATCGGGTGGTACAACCTCGCCTGCACCGTAGCGGCGAACATCTTCGGCAAGTCCGCCGACGTCGGTCACCACGACCGGTTTCCCAAATGCAAAGGCGATCCGCTGCACACCCGATTGCGTCCCCGAATGGTACGGCAACGCGACAATATCAGCGGCGGTGTAGTAGAGCGGAACGTCCTCGTTCGGTACGTATTGGTCAATCCAGTGGATGCGGTCGGATGCACCGCTACGGGCAATCAGTTGCCGATACTGCTCGGGATCCTGGTAGCACTCACCAACAATCAACAGTACTGTGTCGGGATGCTGCAGGCGTGCAAATGCTTCGATGAGCGTTGCCAGTCCTTTGTACGGTCGAATGTAACCAAAAAAAAGTACCACACGCTTGCCTGCCAGACCGAGTGCCTCTTTTGCTGCCGCGGGGGTCC
Source organism: Chlorobiota bacterium (assembly GCA_037440485.1). Classification (GTDB taxonomy): domain Bacteria; phylum Bacteroidota; class Ignavibacteria; order Kapaibacteriales; family NICIL-2; genus NICIL-2. The sequence goes on along the minus strand of JBBIUD010000290.1, from coordinate 1,358 downwards.
AGACAACAGGGGCGCTTTCGGGCGTGATAAACAGCGGTAGATGCGCACGCTCGACTGGGCGACCGGGATAGAGCCGACGCAATCGCTCCGCAACAGCATCGGAAAACGCAATGAATCCCGATGCATAGTGGAAGGTTCGTCGGAAAAGCCACCCATCGAGCCAGCGTGCTTCGTGTGAGATGATGTTCTCGGCAAGGATGATGACCGGTGACCCATTGACGCGGCGAAGCTTCCGCAGTATTTCGCCATAGCACAACCCAAAAAATGGCTGGTACCAATCGAGCAGGATAAGGTCGGGTGCAATCGAATCAATCGTGCGTTCGGCTGGGTGTGGCTTGATTGGCTGGCGGCTGATGTCTTCCTGACGCGTGCCGGGAAACAGCAACTGCGGGTACAGACGCGAAAAGCTGAACACACACACCTGGTGCTTCGATGAAAGAGCATGGTAAAGATGCCCGACGACAGCAGCCGGACCGCCGCGGTATGGATACGCCGGACCGACGATCGCTATGCGCAGTGCGTTACTCATCACCGTTGGGTTCCTTGATGCGGTAGCCAATTCCTCGAACGTTGTGAATAAATCGCTTGCCGTCGAATTCAATCTTGCTCCGCAGGCGCTTGATGTACACCTCGATGATGTTCGACATCGGACTCAACGGATCCTTCCACACATGCTGCATGATCATCGTCCGGCTGACGATGCGGTGCTTGTTGCGCATCAGGTATTCCAGCAGCGCGTATTCCTTCGCGGTCAGTTCGATTTCCTTATTGCCGCGCCAGACAAGGTGCGCTGCGGTGTCGAGGACTAAATCGCCGACGGTGAGTTTGGTGGACTTCTGCGCAGAACTGCGCCGAAGAATCGAGCGGACGCGAGCTGCCAGTTCCTCTAAATGAAATGGCTTCGGCAGATAGTCGTCGGCGCCAAGGTCTAATCCGCGAACGCGATCCTCGGTGCTCCCGCGGGCAGTCAAGATGATGATCGGCGTGGTGATGTCCATTGCCCGCAGCTCTTGCAGCACATCCAGTCCGCTCTTGCCCGGCAGCATGATGTCCAAAATGATGGTGTCGTAGTCGCCCACGCTTGCCATCTCAAGTCCGCTTTTGCCGTCGTACGCAACATCCACGACATACTGCTCTTCCTCCAATCCTCGCTGGATGAAATTGGCGACCTTTTCTTCGTCCTCGATCACTAAAATGCGCATGGGAATTCTCCATCAGTTGCGAATAAATGCCAGCACAACGCTATCGGTTTCAAGCCGCAGGAGGCGGTCGGTCAGCGTCGCAATACGAAAGCGTGCCACCATAGCCTCGCCGGAGCGTAAGTACAATGAATCGCGCTGCAGACGATAATCGAGGCG
>JBBIUD010000289.1:0-2520 GCA_037440485.1 Chlorobiota bacterium | reverse complement strand
CCTCGGGTCGAGCCATTCCGACGCGACGGCAGCGCCTGCATTGACATGGCAGAAGCTCGCAGTAAAGGACCGCAATTCGCCCGGGACGTGGACGCCGCTATTGACCGCATCATGGCTTCCATGGCGTCAGCACTGCAAGCGCCGTGCGTCCAGCACGCGATCGCCGACGGCAAAAAAGTCACCGTGACGGTCACCGGTTGGACCGACCCGCGCCCGCTGGATGCATCGTGTCTCTATACCGGACCGACCATTTCGACCCGGAACGGCATTGTTCGCATGGACACCAAGGACAGCCCGTACATCGTTGGCGACTCCCTGCCCGGGAACGGACGCGTTGCCTTTGTGCGTTCCAAAGCTGGCGGCAATTACTTGCTCTCCCAACTTCGGGCGTACTACACCGCACTGTTGCTCGATCGGCTCTGGGAAAATCAGCTCCCCAGCTACGCCCAGCTCAAGGCACGCGGGCAGATCGAGGTTGTCGCCGTTGGCAAAGCAATTTCCCAAGAGAACCGCGACTTCAGCGAGCGTCGCTCGATCGAGGTGCGCGTCTCGGTCCCCATGCCCGAACGACGGGTCGTCAGTGGACAGATTCCCACGCCCGGTTCGCTGGTTCGGCTCTGCCAGCCAAACTGCGCCCAACACTAACGCGCTCGCTTGCTCGTACTTTGGCGTGTGCTGAGTGCAACGATGTTTCACGATCTCCGCGTTACGTGCCATGCGTTTTCTTTCGTTTGCCGTTGCTGCCGTCATCGCCGTTGGTGCATCTGCCCAAGGGTACCGCGTCGGTGATCTGGTCGAGGATTTTTCGCTTCCTTCCACCAAGGGCGGAAATGTCTCGCTCGCCTCGTTGGAAAAAGCTCAGGGCGCAATTGTGATTTTCACCTGCAACCACTGCCCCTACGCAAAAAAGTACGAAGACCGCATCATTGCCCTCCACGATGACTACGCCCCCGAAGGATACCCCGTCATCGCGATCAATCCGAACGACCCCACCCAAGTCCCGGAAGATTCGTTCGAGAACATGCTCAAGCGGGCAGAGGAAAAGAACTATCCCTTCCACTACCTGTTCGACGAAACTCAGCAGGTTGCCCGCCGCTTCGGTGCAACGCGCACACCGCACGTGTTCCTGCTTCACCGCGAAAGCGATGGCAAGTTCCGCGTTGCCTACATCGGTGCCATTGACGATAGCCCCAACGACCCCAAGGCCGTCGAGCAGGAATACGTCCGCAACGCCATCGAGGCTCTCAAGGTCGGCTCGAAAGTGGACCCCACGTTCACCAAAGCCGTTGGCTGCACGATTAAGTGGCGGAAGAACTAAGCGTTCCCAGCACTATCGCTCAGGCTACTTCTTGTAGGTCAGCCCAAAGACCGTCTCGGTCAGCCAGCGCCGAAACGACTCGTTGTCGCTGAACTGCCTGAACAGCTCGGTGTCATCGCTAAGCATCGCGGTGATCACCCGACCGAGTGCTTTGTCGTGCTCGATGCGCGCATTTTGCTTATCGGAATTCTTCATGGCGTTCTGGTAGGCGGTGTCGGCAGCTACGCGCTGCGGAATCTCCTCGGTGATCAGTTTTCGCACCCGATCGGCGTCGGTCCAGGCAATGTTGCCGAACAGGTCGTTGAACGCCTTGAGGATGTTGGAGAGCCGATCCAGCTCCGCTTCGGGCTTGTGGCCGCTGCCTCCGGTGGGCACCGGCTCGATCTCGGCATCGGCATCAGGGAGTGCAATGCGCATGGTGGCTTGCTTTTCCACCCGGTAGCTGTCCATATCAATTGCCTCGATGATGCCTTTCGAGAGGTCCTCTTCCTTCGGTGCGGGCAGTTTGGGCACGAGAAACTCCAGAAAGATCGAGAGCTTCTCCCACGCGGCGTTGGTGTAAGGCAGAATCGAGGAGAGAAAGTTGTAGGTGCGCAAAAACGCCTTGGCTTTGCTTTTGAAATCCACCTGCCCGTCCTCGTCGAGCTGTTCCAGGTAGGCTGCCACACAAGCGTCGAGAATCGGATCGAGCTGGTCGCGGTCACTGCCGCCAAGGTAGAGCCGAACGAGCTCCTCCACCTGCTCGGGTGCGAACACCTGGTGGCTGTCCAGCTCGGCTTTGAGATCGTGCAGCTTGTTCGGGTCGGTCTCGTCGGCGAGGATGGTGGTCCGGTAGTAGGGCTCGAACGCTGCGCGTATGGTATCGGGATCATTCATGAAATCGAGCACGAAGGTGTCGTGCTTCTGCGGATGGGCGCGATTGAGGCGCGAAAGCGTCTGCACCGCCTTGACGCCCGAGAGCGCCTTGTCCACGTACATGGTGTGCAAGAGCGGCTCGTCGTAGCCGGTCTGGAATTTGTCGGCACAGATGAGAAAGCGGTACGGGTCCTCGCGGATTCTCTCGGCGATCTGGCTCGACGGAAAGCCGTTGAGGCTCGCCTCGGTGACCTTCTGCCCGCCGTAGTCGTGCTCGCCTGAAAACGCCACAATCGCGCGATAGGGGCTTTTGCGTTCGGCTAGATACTCTTGAAATGCGTGGAAGT
>JBBIUD010000288.1:0-2521 GCA_037440485.1 Chlorobiota bacterium | reverse complement strand
CAGCGAGTCTGTCTGCACACCCTGCAATCGGAGAGGATTGCTCGATGCTACAACATGCAGGGCTGTAGTTGGCGACGTCGTACCCACACCAAGCCGACCAGCAGAGGTAAAGACCATAACGCTGTCTATGGGGGTATTGATATCGTTGGAGATACGGAATAGCTCGCTGCCCGTCCCACTACCTTGCAGGTCAAACAGTCCCGATGGTGAATTCGTACCAATGCCGATTGCACCTAAACTGGTGATACGCATCCGCTCGGTGTTATTTGTCCGGATCACCAGCGGCTGGGCATCAGTTGTGCCCAAGAAATTCGTCGCTGGACTCGTGCTGGCATTACCGGTGAGTGCCCACCCCACGGTAGAAACTAGACCCGCTGCGGATCGCCGTTCGAGGTTGTTATTGTCCCAGACGACAACTTCACTTGCTGTTGAACTGCTGGGGATGTTGGGAAAGGCTATTGTTGTTCCACTTGCCGAAAGATTTCCGCCAATAGTTGTATTGCCGTCAACGTTGACTGTACCGTTCACATCGAGTGTAGCACCTGGTGATGCGGTAGCAATCCCAACATTTCCTGTATTGGTTATTATCATGCGCTGGGTGTTATTTGTGCGAAACCTTAAGCTATTGTTGTCGGTGGTTCCCAAAAAGCCACTGGTCACACCAGCATTCCCGGCAGGAGACCAGAATGTGCGCCAAAGCAGCGAAGGAGAGGTACTGTTACCGTTATCGGTAGCAAGAGCAAAACGATTCGTGCCGTCCCCGCTATTAGTTGGTTGTGTTGTTGGGAGCGTGTAATCAAGATTGACCGATTGGGAACCGGCACGAAATGCCGTCCAGTTACTGCCTAAATTTGGTTCTCCCAAATACAAGCGTGCTCCTGTTCCACCATCTTTCTGAATGAACAAGTCACCCGACCCCGCAGCACTGCTGCCCCGAAGGTGCAGCATATACTGCGGCTGGCTAGACGTGGTGAAGTTTCCGATGCCAATACGTTTATTCACTGCGTCCCAATACATATAATCGGCTGCCCCGATTGTGCTATCATTAACCCAATAACTAAGATACGGACTATATCCCGTACCAGCAGCACGGTTGACTGGAGAAGAAGCAGTCCCTTGGGTTGTATCCCAAACAAGAGAGACAAAGTAGGTGGAGCCAGCGTTGGATACAGCGCTAACCTTGAGCACTTCTCCGACAGCCGGAACATCAATCGGCAAGGTGTAGATGAAATTTGTACCACCGTGATTGCCAGCTTGGAATGCAGTATAGTTTCCAAGCGAGGTGGAGTTGTCCGGTACTTCCAAGCGTAACTGTGACGCGACACCATTGTTGTTTTCGATAGCAAGATATTTACCGCCGCTGGTACCGGCTAAACCAAACAGTCGTAAATCCCCTGTATTGAGAAGGCGAGCATACTCAATATTGCTCGTATAAAACTGAATGGATGCATTTTCGTATTGCCGCAGATGGACATCTAAGCTATTGGTGATCCCGATGCTAAATCCATCACCACTTCCTGTTCCTGAGGTCGTACCGTTGGTCATTTTGATGTACATTGTATTTCCTGTACCAGCATCTACGTGAAGACGCGTCTGAGGTGAGGCGATTCCGATTCCAGTGTTTCCACTGACGATCAAACCATTCGAGGGAGCAGCATTACTTCCAGCATATGTTCCGATTGCAACCCCACCGGCAACATCAAGCGAGGACAGCGGGGTATTTGTGCCAATACCAACGTTACCACCAGCAAGAACTCGAAGCCGCTCGGTGTTATTTGTTCGTATCACCAGCGGCTGCGCGTCAGTTGTGCCCAGGAAATTGGTCGAGGGATTCGTTCCGCTGTTGCCCGTCAAGCTCCAGGCGAATGTTGTCACTGCTGTGCTTGTATTGACCCATGACAGATTCCCCGCGCCATCGGTCTGCAACAGCGCTGCCGCCACACTCGTCGTCGGTGTCAGGCTCGCTGGCAGCGTGTACGTGATGTCACTTGCCTGCACCTGCGCCCGAAAGGCCGTGTAGTTCGTCCCCGACCCCGAGGGCTCATAGAGCCTGAGCTGACTTGCCTGGTTGCGCACATTGTAGAGCCACAAATCCACATCCACAAAGGCGGCGATGTTCGAGCTACCGCTCAAGTCCGTCTGCGTTGTTGAGCTCTGTCCGCTAAAGCCGAAGCTGCGAGCGCCCAGTTTTAGGTTATAGCCACCCGGTACAGCAGAATAATTACCATTGGCAACATTGTTCGAACCGCCACCAACTGTGCTATAATTGCCACTGGCGGTATTTTGGCCACCACCACTGACTATGCTCCCAATAGCGCTGGCAGTGTTGTTTGAACCACCACCAACAGTGCTTGCCTGATCATTAGCGGTATTGTTATTGCCACCACCAACAGTGCTATAATAACCGCTGGCAGTGTTGTTTGACCCGCCACTAACGGTACTTGCCTGGTTACTGGCAGTGTTGTTAGTGCCACCACCAACGGTGCTATAGTAGCTATTTGCGGTATTATTTGACCCACCG
>JBBIUD010000287.1:0-2532 GCA_037440485.1 Chlorobiota bacterium | reverse complement strand
ATAAACCGTACTTGGCACTGCTGTGCGATCCTCAAACAAGCGGTGGGCTTATCGTGTGCACAAGCGGCGAGGACGGCGATGACGAGATTGAAAACGTACTTGCTTCGTTCGGACTGGTCCAGGTCGCTGAGCCAATCGGTCTTACGCTCCCATGGCGAGAAGGCGACCCGCTGGTCGTTGTGGATATGTTCGATTCGAGTGAACCTATGTCGGACCTGAGCTTATGATCGTTGGAATTCTTGCAGAGTATCGGTGGAATTCGCTGGAGCGGCGAGTTGCGCTCATACCCGAATCGGTGCGACGTCTTCGTGAGCGCGGATTTGATGTTATCATCGAGCAGGGAGCCGGCAACCTGGCTTCGCTTGCCGACGAACTTTATCAACAGGCAGGTGCTCGCATTGCGCCCGATGCAGAAACGGTAATTGCCCAGGCTGACATCCTCTGCACGCTAACCTTACCAGTACGTCACGCAGGACATTTGCGCTCCGGACACGTTCTCATCACGATCGTGCAACAGTGGAAGCAGGGGAACATCGTTGCGGAGCTTTTAGAACGTGGAGTCCGGATTCTTGCATTGGAGCGCGTTCCGCGAACGAGTCGTGCGCAAGCGATGGATGTTCTCAGCTCCATGGCAACTGTAGCGGGCTATCGTGCTGTCATTGTGGCTGCAGAGCGCCTGCCCCGCTTTTTCCCGATGTTAGTTTCTGCAGCCGGAACCATTCCACCGGCGGAGTGCTTGATCATCGGTGCTGGCGTTGCAGGACTACAAGCCATTGCAACGGCTCGGCGTCTGGGTGCGCAAGTTTCTGCCTACGATGTTCGTCCGGCTGCCCAGGAACAGATCGCCAGCTTAGGCGCACGACCCATTACGATTGACATTGGCACCGATGCAACCGAAGCAATATCCGGCTATGCCCGCCAGCTTGCCGAAGAACAGCTCCAACGTCAGCGCGAAGGACTGGCTCCGTATGTTAGCCGTGCCGATGTGATTATCACCACCGCAGCTGTACCTGGAACACGGGCACCGCTCCTGATTACCGATGCAATGCTCGCGACGATGAAAGCGGGTGCCGTCGTCGTTGACCTTGCAGCAGAAAGTGGCGGAAATACCGAACGGACTCAGCCGGGCGAGGACGTTGTCCTTCCCCATGGTGTCACCATCGTTGCACCCCTGCTTCTGCCGGCACAGCTTCCGCACCATGCGTCGTTGATGTTCTCGCGGAATTTGACCAACCTCCTGCTTCTGTTTGCCTCGAAAGAAGGTGTGCGTTTTCACCTCGATGATGAGATTCTGCAAGCAATGGCGCTGTAAGGCGCAGTAACTTTGCGTTTCAGTTCCAGAACGCACGATCAACCTATGGGCAGAATCTTCGAGAAACGGAAAGCAAAAATGTTTGCTCGCTACGACCGCATGGCAAAAACGTTCACGCGGATTGGGCGAGAAATCACGATTGCAGTCAAGCTCGGTGGTGCCGATCCAGCCGGCAATGTGCGCCTCCGAGCAGCTCTGCAAGAAGCGCGCGCGAACAACATGCCCAAAGATCGCATTGAGGCTGCTATTCAGCGTGCCCTCGGTCGCCAGGCAGACAATCTGCAGGAAGTCCTCTACGAAGGATATGCTCCTCACGGTGTGGCGCTCATGATCGAAACGGCCACCGATAACCCTACGCGCACCGTCGCCAACTTACGGAGCTACTTCAACAAATACGGCGGCTCACTTGCTCAAAGCGGTGCCGTTGAGTTTCTCTTTCAGCGGCGCGGTGTGTTCAAACTACCGCTCCACGGCAGTGCACGCGAAGAACTGGAACTTTTGTTGATTGATGCTGGAGCCGACGATATCGAATTTGAACCGGACGACAACCTCTTGATCGCGTACACTACGTTCGAAGACTTCGGTCGGATGCAGCGGGCGCTCGAGGACCGGGGCATCGAACCATCGCTGGCACAGCTCCAGTGGGTGCCACACACAACGATTTCCCTCAACGAAGAGCAAATGGACGAGGTGGCGCGGCTACTGGAACACATCGAGCAAGACGACGACGTCCAGCATGTTTATCACAACATCGCATGACCGCGCAAGTACGCTCGGACACGCTCTGCATCCTCAGGGGTATCGACAGCAATCAGCTCGGCATCGGTTGGAACGCAGATGAATTGCGCCCCTGCTCGCAGCAGTCGCAGCTGTTCGAGCGACTCGAGTTGCTCGATTGGATCCGGCGGAAGTGAGGCAAATAGCTCCAGCGCTTGCCGGCGGTAGGCGTAAATGCCGATGTGTTTGTGATAGTGCTCGAGTGCTCCAACCTGGTGGCGACGGTCGTAGGGAATCGGTGCACGAGAAAACAACAATGCCGTTCCATCGGTGCGGCAAACGACTTTACAGACGGTTGGATTGAGAACGTCGGTGGCTGCGTGAATTGGTGCAATGGGTGTGGCGACATCAGCCCACGGGTGTGTTGCTAATGCCTGCAGAAGCGATTCCAGCAGCCAGGGTTGAACCAGAGGCTCGTCGGCTTGAAGGTTGAGCACAATATC
>JBBIUD010000286.1:0-2596 GCA_037440485.1 Chlorobiota bacterium | reverse complement strand
CAAGCAACTCTCAAAGCAGTAGCAGTGGCGTCAACGGGATCATTCCAGCCTATACGGTGTGGGACCTAAGTGCGCAGCTCCAGATCACCGAATGGCTCCATGCTGAACTGAGCGTCAACAATCTTCTTGACCGTCGCTATTTCACCCGTCGTGCTGGTGGGTATCCTGGTCCGGGCATCGTACCTGCCGATGGACGCATTCTCACCGGCGGTGTGCGGGTCATTTTGTAACACGTTTGTCGTGATAGCCATGGAGGCACAATTTGTTGCGATCAACCAGATACGCTGCCGCGCGGACTACCGCGACCGCTTCGAAGAGTTATTCCGGACGCGTGCGCATGCGATTGACCGGATGCCCGGATTTTGCGGCATGCAGGTGCTCCGTCCACAGAAAGACGATGCACCGTACCTGGTGATAAGCTTCTGGGAAAGCGAAGAAGCATTCCGGGCGTGGGTTGGTTCACCAGAATTTCTCGAAGGGCACAAGCGCGGCTTCGAGGATCTGCGAGCTGCCCGCGAGCAGGGTCTCGAGCCACCGATGACATCGGAATTTGTGACCTACCAGATCATAACGCGGTAGGTGTGCTCAGCGTTTGCTGGGCAGTGTGTGTTGTTTCTGCTAAGCGACTACTCAAGGTTGCCAGCATGCTAAGCTCTTCAGCGGTAAAGTGTGGTGTGATTGTGTCGAGTGCACGCCTCAAGATCGGATCAATCTGCTGGATGGCTGCATGCCCCTGTGCCGTAATCCGATGGAGCACAACTCGGCGGTCGTGCATGGCGTGCTCTCGCTCGACGTAGCCCGCAGCAACCAATCCGTCAATCGAGCGCGTCACGTCAGCATGATGCTCGATTAGTTGTGCGACAATATTCGAGCGCGAGACTCCCTCAGCCGGTGCACGACTGAGAACGCGGAGAATGTTGTACTGGACGCCGGTTATCCCCAGTCGTGAGCAGGCAATGTCAACGATGTCGTCAATAGCACGCGCAGCCCGACGAACGCCGAGTATAGCATCGAGCGCAGCTTTGTGCTTCTGAGAAGGGGATGTGGTGCTCATAAATGTGTAAAAACAAATGTTGGTATTTCTAATTTTGCGACGTGTTTACTTTCCCAAATATCGAAAATGCGCGCAATGATTGTTTGCATCCTGAGGCAATTGGTGTTGATAGCGTTTCCACTTTTTGCTTATGCGGACACCGGAGGTAAGCCGCTCCCTGCTGCGTTGATTGATCAGCGCGAACGGCATTTGAAAAATATCGTGCAGTTGACCTTCGGTGGCGAGAACGCTGAAGCCTACTTTTCGTTCGATGAGCAACAGATCATCTACCAGGCACACGGCGACGCCGGCTGCGACCAGATTTACGTGATGAATACCGATGGAACAGGGAAGCGACTGGTGAGCACGGGTAAGGGACGAACCACATGCTCGTATTTCCTGCCCAACGGTGAGATTCTCTACGCCAGTACGCATGAGGATTCCCCCGACTGTCCGCCGGTGCCTGATCGCTCGCAGGGATATGTCTGGCCACTCTATCCGCAGTACGAAATCTACCGTGCGGCTGCTGATGGCTCCAATGTGCGCTGCATTATCCGCAGTAGCGGGTACGATGCCGAAGCAACAGTCTCGCCTCGCGGGGACAAAATCGTTTTTACGTCCACACGCGACGGAGACATTGAACTGTACTCGTGCGATCTCGACGGCTCGAACATACGGCGACTGACCCATGCCGTTGGATACGATGGCGGTGCATTTTTCAGCTTCGACGGTAGCAAGATCGTGTTCCGGGCATCCCGTCCGCATGGTAAAGATTCGATTGAATACGTTGAGCTTCTCCGGCAACATCTGGTGCGTCCGCGCGCACTAGAAATCTACGTAATGGATGCCGATGGTTCGAACGTGCAGCAAGTGACCAATAACGGTGCTGCCAACTTTGCACCATTTTTTCATCCCGACGGCCGGCGTATCATCTTCTGCTCGAACATGGCTGACCCTCGCTCACGAAATTTTGATCTCTACATGATCAACGTTGATGGTACCGGCTTAGAACGCATCACCTACTACGATGGCTTCGATGGCTTTCCGATGTTCTCACGCGATGGGAAAAAGCTCGTCTTCTGCTCGAATCGAAATGGATCACGACCCGGCGAAACAAATATTTTCATCTGCGACTGGGTCGAGTAACATGTTTCACTCCTTTCACTGTTTTCCGATGAAGCGTTATCTAACGGTTGCTGCATGCGCAGCGCTGCTCTGGTTGGTTGGATGTACGGACAATTCAACCGACAATCCACCGGCAACCACGCTGCAGGTTGTCGTCAAATCTAACCTTTCGCCAGCACCGCAGGATGGGTGGCTGTACTATTCGTTCGACAAGGACACTGCTGTCAACGCCTCCTCCCGCGAAGGTGCTGACTGGGACGTCAAGTTTCGTTTTGTGCCCTACGACACCAGCCTGGCAGGCATCGGCTATTTTGTCGCGGTGTACAGCCAGCTCGGACCAATCTTCTTCAATTCGGGAACGGTCAATCCCAATGGTCAGACGCAGGCAGCATTACTGGAAGTGCCGTTTGATTCGCTGGCGGATGCCTCGCCCTATCT
>JBBIUD010000285.1:0-2603 GCA_037440485.1 Chlorobiota bacterium | reverse complement strand
AGATGCGCCAATAGCACCCGCAAGCGCCGGGGTGTTACCAAATGAACCCCTCGGCAGCAGTTCTGGCGCGGTCGAATGCCTCCTCGATGGTGGCGCCAACAGCGGTAATATGTCCCAGCTTGCGGCGTGGGCGTGAATCTTTTTTGCCATAGAGATGGAGCCAGGCTCTTCCATGACGGAGTGCGTCAATCGGACTATCGGGCAAACCGCTCCCGCTGCGCTCGCCGAGCAAATTGATCATCACTGCTGCCGGCACAATCATCTCCGGCGATCCCAGCGGCAGGTTGCAGACCGCACGCACACAGTTTTCGAACTGCGAGGTTTGGCACGCTTCGATTGTGTAATGCCCGCTATTGTGCGGACGCGGCGCAATTTCGTTGAAAAGGACCGCTCCATCGTGGCACAAAAACAGCTCCACACCGAAAACCCCAACCCCACCGATTGCTTCGACAGCTTGCTGGGCAATCCAGCGGGCACGGTCAGCAACCGCCTGCTCAACCGATGCTGGAGCGAACACCGCTCGGCAGACGTGATCTTCCTGCACTGTCTGCACACAGGGATAGACCACGCACTCCCCCCGACGATTCCGCGCGACGATGACGGCAAGCTCCATCTGAAAGCGGACGAATGCTTCCACCAGGAGTTCCCGCGGATGCTCACCGCTTCGGAAGCGATGCCAGACGGCTGCAATATCCTGCTCAGACGCCACGACTGCATTGCCGTAGCCATCGTAACCGAACGTCCGTGTTTTGACCACGACCGGATAGCCCTGCTCGGCTGCAAAGGCGGCTATGGCGTCGGGTGTATCGGCTGCAGTAAATGCCGGCGTTGGAATCCCAGCAGCCGCCATGGTCTGCTTCTGCGTGAGTTTATCGCGAACAAGCGCCACCGTTTGTGGCTCGGGAAAAACCAGCCGTCGCTCTGCAATGTGCTCGAGCAGCTCCGGCGCAACGAACTCATTTTCGAGCGTGACAATGTCGCTGGCTCCGATGAAGCGCTCGAGTTCCGCGGGATCAGTCCAGCCACCAGGAAAATCAAGCTTGGTCATCACGCCCGCGGGTGATTCGGTGCCGTGCTCGATCACGGCGACCCGCAATCCCAACCGATAGGCAGCCATTGCGGTCATTTTTGCAAGCTGCCCTCCACCAATGATACCAAGCGTGAGAACTCGTCCCGGATCGTACGGCGATGGAAGCATCAGCGGAAGTAGTAGATGATGCCCAATTGCGGCGTTGGGAATACCTGGACTCCCGGCTCACCGATGAAAAACGTCAGCGGGACTTCCAACGTAAGCGCCGCAGCACGCGAGATAAACCACTCGTAGCCAACTCCCAGCCCCAACCGCGTCGGATACGAAAGCACATTCCCGACCGAATCTTTATCGTCGGCATAGTACCCCAGCCCTGCCAAGCCGTAGAAACGCGAATCGAGCGAATTATCGAATTGGTACTGCGCTTCGGCGCCTACAGAATACCATGCCCGATTTTTGCCTGCCGTGATGTAGCCAGCGTTCAGCTCCAAAGCAAATCGCTTCGGCGAAGTGTACCGAAACGAAAACCCAACACCAGAGACAAAGCCGAGCTGGAACCCTACACCGTAGTACGGTGCTTCGTCCAGTACAACCGCCGAGCGTGTCGCAGTTGTATCGGCTGGCTGCAATGTCCGCTGCGGAATTTGCTGCGCTGCGGCACCTACGATCACAACCATGAACACCATACCAAATTTTAGCGCTTCCATAGGACACATGCCAAAACAGTTGAACATCCGACAGCACAAAGATAACGATGCTTTTTTCCCGTGGCGAGAGTGGATGCGTCGCCGACTTCGCTCATGGTTTCGCAGCAATCGGCGCCACTTACCCTGGCGAGAGGAGCCGCGCGATCCCTACATTGTCCTCGTTGCCGAGATGATGCTCCAGCAAACCCAAGTATGGCGCGTCGAGCCGATTCTGCCCCGATTTATCGAGCAGTTTCCGTCAACTGAGGCACTGGCGCGCGCATCGCAGGCGGAGGTTATTGTTGCCTGGCGCGGCTTGGGGTACAATCGCCGAGCAGTCCAGTTGCACCGCTGCGCGCAGGAGATCGTATGCCGTCACGGTGGCTCAATTCCCAGCGATCAGCAGGTACTGCGGAGCCTTCCCGGCATTGGAGCGTACACCGCTGGTGCGATCTGCGCTTTTGCCTTTGGTCAGGACGTTGCTGTGGTGGATGTCAACATTCAGCGAGTACTCAGCCGTTTTGTCGAGCCACAGCCAACTGAGGCTGACATGCTCCCGCGCCGTCGGGTGCAAGTGCTTGCTGATTTCCTGCTGCCACGCGGCGGTGGCATTTGGTGGAACGAAGCACTCATGGACCTTGGTTCGTTGCTCTGCCGCCCGCGGCTGCCACACTGCGCAGAGTGTCCACTCGAGCCTCGGTGCGCCTCGGCAGGGCGTATGGCACCAGCAAAACCTCTGCAGAAGATCGAGCCGGTCTATCGCGGTATTCCCCGGCGGCTTTGGCGCGGACGCCTCATCGAGTTGCTCCGCCACCGCTCACCTCGACTGATCAGCGACTGTGCCAGCGCATTGTTTTCGAATCCAACCGATACCGACCTCGGTTGGT
>JBBIUD010000284.1:0-2620 GCA_037440485.1 Chlorobiota bacterium | reverse complement strand
TTTCCGTAGCGCTTCAAGTGTGCTGCAACCGCTCACGAACAGTGCCGCACGCAATTGAAGTTCCCAGTTAGCAAGGTAGCGATCAATTTCTCGAGTGCCACCACGCTGATATGCCTGCAAGAGCGGACGTGCGACACCAACAAGATCTGCACCGAGTGCGATTGCTTTTGCAGCATCGAATCCGCTGGTAATGCCACCAGAAGCAATCATCGTAAAGTGGTAGTGCTGGCGCAGGGCATTGACCTCAACGATACATTCAGCGGTCGGTATCCCGCAGTCCCACAGTTCTGCAAGCGGATGTGGTGTTGCTTCGTCGGACGCACGGAGCAGCTCAACTCCAGCCCAGCTTGTTCCTCCTGCGCCAGCAACGTCAATCATCCGAACGCCAGCTTCAAGCAGCCTTGCCGCAACTCGTCCGGAGATGCCCGCTCCAACCTCCTTGACGATGATTGGCACCGAGCAAACCTGAGCCAGCCTACCGAGCGCGTCGAGTACACCACGAAAACGAGGGGTGCCTTCGGGTTGAAGCAGCTCTTGGAGTGGATTGAGATGAATTGCAATTGCATCTGCTTCAATCAGGGAGATGATCTTTTCTACCTCGTTCGGTCCAACACCTTGCACAAGTTGCGTTGCACCGATATTTGCAATCAACGGCACATCAGGGGCAAGGCTACGGGCGATACGAAAGCTTTCCCACTGTTCATCCGATTCGAGTGCTTGACGCATCGAACCAACACCGAAGGCGATTTTCCACTGTTGGCATCGCTCTGCCAGTGCAGCGTTGATAGCGGTGGCGCCGGAATAGCCCCCCGTCATCGCCGATACCAGCAACGGCAAGTGTAGTCGCCGTCCCAAGAAGTAGGTGCTGGTGTCAATCTCGTCGAAGTTCAGCTCTGGCAAAGCAACATAGTCAAAGTCATATCGTTCAAAACCTGCCGTTTTCTGGCGGAATCGGACGTCGCGCTCAGTGCAGAGGCGCACGTGCTCTTCTTTTCGCGAGGATGTGGGTTTGTGCTTGTCCATAAATACCTTCAATCGTCGCTGCAAATATGCTGTAAGTTTGCAGTGCTAATGTGTTTCACTTTTTACATCACAATCTCATGATCGCCTCCGACTCACTCCGCTCTGAGCTTGCAAATCGCGGGTTGATTGGATTGGGTGAGATCAATCACAACGCTTCGGCAGCAGAGCTATACGAGCACGCTGTCATCCTGGGGGAAGCAGAAATTTCTGAGCATGGTGCCTTGCTCTGCATGACGGCACCGAACACTGGACGCAGCGCAAATGACAAATTCATCGTTGAAGAAGAATCATCGAAAGATCATGTCTGGTGGGGTAAAGTCAATCGCCCGTTTCCTGCAGCAGCATTTAACCATCTCAAGCAGCGTGTCTTTGCGTACCTGCAGGGTCGCGATGTCTATGTGCACGATTGTTGGGTGGGTGCTGATCCGCGGTATCGCTATGGTGTCCGTGTCGTGACCGAACACGCTTGGCACAGCCTTTTTGCGCAAAACATGTTCATTGAGCTGGCAGACAATGAAATCAATGGCTTTATCCCAGATTTTACGATAGTCCACGTTCCGAATTTCCATGCACAGCCCGACATTGATGGTACTGCGTCGCATAAATTCATCGTGCTGAGTTTCGAGCAACGATTGGTACTCATTGGCGGAACGCACTACGCCGGCGAAATCAAGAAATCGGTGTTCACGCTGATGAATTACCTGTTGCCATTGCGCGGTGTTTTCCCGATGCACTGCTCTGCTAATGTTGGTGCGGCTGGAGATGTCGCGTTGTTTTTTGGACTGTCGGGCACAGGCAAGACAACACTTTCGACAGATCCAGAACGCCCCCTTATCGGCGATGATGAGCACGGCTGGAGCGATGACGGCATCTTCAACTTCGAGGGTGGTTGCTACGCAAAAGTTATCAACCTGAGTGCTGAAGCGGAACCACTCATCTACCAGATGACCCGTACCTTTGGGACGATTCTGGAAAACGTCGTGTACGATCCAGTAACTCGCCGAATAGACCTTGCCGACCAAACCATCACGGAAAACACACGCGCATCCTACAAGCGGGCGATGTTGCCCAATATCGTACCGGACAACAAAGCAGGGCATCCGAAAAACATTTTCTTTCTGACCTGCGATTCGTTCGGTGTGATGCCACCGATAGCTCGCTTGACACCACAGCAGGCAATGTATCACTTCTTGTCGGGCTATACTGCGCGTGTTGCCGGAACCGAAGCTGGGGTCAAAGAACCATCGGCAACATTTTCCACCTGCTTTGGTGCGCCGTTCATGGTGCATCATCCGTCGGTGTATGCGAACATGCTCCGCGAGCGCATGCTCAAGCACGAGGCGACTGTTTGGTTAGTCAACACCGGCTGGAGCGGTGGACCATACGGCGTCGGTGCTCGAATGAAGATTGCCTACACCCGTGCCCTGTTGCGTGCAGCACTCACCGGTGCACTCGATGCCGTTGAGTTTATCACAGAGCCGTACTTTGGGCTATCCATTCCAACGCAGTGCGAAGGTGTCCCCGATGAGATTTTGAATCCATCATCAACCTGGGCAGACCCGAATGCTTATGCCGACAAAGCACGCTACCTGGTCTC
>JBBIUD010000283.1:0-2629 GCA_037440485.1 Chlorobiota bacterium | reverse complement strand
CCTGTTTGATAATGCCGCTGAGGAACGGCCGGCGAGAAATCAGCAGAGCTATCCTCCTCGCGCACTTTCACGGCACGATTGGTGAGCACCTTTTCGTAGCGCTCGATGGCTGCTTTATAGGTGCGATCCGTAGCAAGCCAAATTACCTGACGAAGAGCGATCGAATCACCATCAACGGGCAACTCAACAGAGCTACTTCCTCGACCAAACTGGATACTGCTTGTGCCGCGGAGTATGTGGGTATTATCGAGCTGGTAACTGCCGACGCGGATGCTGACATCGAGCAGCCGTCGGCGTGAGCAACTGGCAACCTCGATGGCGCCGCCATCAGCAGAGAGCACCATTGTTTGACGGTCATACACCCAGTAGCCGATAAAATATACCGGCGGACGCGCTGTATCGAACGCCGCGTGCCAGCGGCTCAGTTCAGCAGTCAGTGCGTGGAGAACAATATCATCTGTATCGTGGGCAGCAAGCAACACCCCCGACAG
The DNA here is from genome assembly GCA_037440485.1 of Chlorobiota bacterium. Lineage (GTDB taxonomy): Bacteria > Bacteroidota > Ignavibacteria > Kapaibacteriales > NICIL-2 > NICIL-2. The sequence goes on along the minus strand of JBBIUD010000283.1, from coordinate 2,138 downwards.
CACTGCCACTGCCCAAAGCCATTGGATCAACCGCCATATCTGGTTCATACGACCAAGGCAGCGTCGTCGTCAGCACATGAGGTCATTCCTGGCTGATGACCCATATTTTGAGCGTGCCCACGATGTCCTGAAACAGGCGCACCTTCACCTCGTAGATTCCCAGCGTCTTGATCGGCTCTTCGATGATGATCGCGCGGCGATCAATCTGGAAACCACGCAGTGCAAGCTCCTCGGCTATCATCTGCGGTGTAACCGAACCGAACAACTTTCCTTCCTCGCCGACGCGCATCGGGATTGAAATCTGAAGCTCGGCAAGCTGTGCAGCCGTCAGCTCTGCCTGCTCACGCAAGCGCATCTGTTTGCGCTCATAGCTTTTCCGCTCAAATTCGATACGCTTGAGAGCCGATGGCGATGCATAGTACACCAGTTCGCGTGGTATCAAATAGTTGCGTGCAAATCCATCCCGCACCTCGACCACATCGCCGACATTGCCAAGCTGAGGGATGTTATCTCGCAGGATTACTTTCATGGGTCAACCTATCAGTTGTGGAGTTATTGCTCATCGTCGTCAACAGCTTCAGCCGGCTCCCGTGTCGCTTCTTCGGCTCCTGTTGGTGCGGACTGCTCTGCTGTTGCTGATCGTTGCTTGCGATACTCGATCAAGCGCTCCGATAGCTGCACCGTCAAGTGACGGAGCACGCTGTCGTCGAGTATCAAGTATCGCTCGATAACGGGAACCGAGCTTGGTGGTGCATCGAAAATGCAGTGAACGTAGAAGCCATTGTAGCGCTTCTTGATTGGATACGCCATGCGCCGGCGTCCCCAGCGATTGACTTCACGTATTGTGCCCCCGTGATGGGCAATGTATTCACTGATTCGATTAATCGCTTCCTCAATTTCAGCATCTTCAAGTGTTGCATTGAGGATGTACGTCGTCTCGTACAGCCGACGGCTACTCATGAATTCAGGTCCTGTGGTTAGTAGAACAAACACGTTCAACTAGTCAACGCACCAATGCGCTGACAGGGTGGCTGCGAAAATACGGATTAGCCGCACATTGCCAATTCAGCAACCATGCACTGCCCACACTGTTACAACAAACACACTGCTATTGCTCTATAACCCAACGCGCCGAAAGCGACTGCCCGACGCACCAGCTGTGGGAGGTACCGTAGTTTTGCAACCAGACGGAACTGTTCCCTGGCTGTACTATGAGCAATTCAGCGACAATCGAGACGTTTCCCAATCCTGCGCCCCAGCGACGGTACACAATCACGCACGTCAATCCAGAGTTCACATCGGTGTGTCCGAAAACAGGACTCCCAGACTTCGGTACGGTGACCGTCCGCTACGTGCCCCGACACGTCTGCATTGAGCTAAAATCGCTCAAGTATTACTTCCTCGGCTTTCGCAACGAAGGAATTTTCTACGAAGCCGTTACAAACAAAATTCTCGACGACCTGGTTGCCGCGTGCGATCCGGAGGAAATGGTCGTGACAACCGAATGGCGTACACGCGGCGGCATCCATTCGATTATCGAGGCATCCTATCGGCGATCACCATCGCAATGAACACGCTAACGATTTCAAAAGAATTCCGGTGGGAAATGGGACATCGCTTGCCCTTTCACAGTGGGCATTGCCGGAATCTGCACGGGCATTCCTACCGGCTTCGCGTCGCAATCGAGGGTACACCCGACGCCAACGGTATGGTGATGGATTTCTACGACCTGGCAGCAGTCGTCGAACCAATCGTCGCAATGCTCGATCACGCATTTCTCTGCGATAGTGGCGACCAAATTATGGAACGATTCTTCCGCGATCATCCCGATTTCAAGGTCGTTTATGTTCCCTTCACAACGACGGTCGAGAACATTTGTCACTGGATTGCCGAACATCTTGCCCAACAGCTTCGGCGCTACCAACACGTTCGCCGCCTGCACGTGCGGCTCTACGAAACTGCTACCGCTTACGCTGAGTGCACTGTGACTCTTTCACCACCTTCGAATGCTGCATGAGTGTTCGCGTTCGTTTTGCGCCTTCGCCGACTGGCTACCTTCACATTGGCGGTTTGCGGACGGCGCTGTACAACTACTTGTTCGCCCGTCACCATGGCGGGAGGTTTATCCTCCGCATCGA
>JBBIUD010000282.1:0-2638 GCA_037440485.1 Chlorobiota bacterium | reverse complement strand
ATTCCGCATGTTGGGTGGCCGTATCGGGTTATCACCGACACTGCTCAGGGTGATGCACAATCACTCCTACCGTATCTGCAAAGCGTACGATTTGAGTGTGAATCACTTGACAGCATCCGATTCTATCGTGTGTTCCGATTAGGGGTGGATTGTAATGTGAGCAACGGTCCCATCGGTGCTGACATATTCGATTTGCCAATCGGCGATGGCAATCCACAAGTGGATCGCTGGCGTAACAAGTTTTGGGTTGCTCCAGAGGGTAGTATCACCGACCAGCGTGAGTTTGTTGTACAGCTCCGTGATGCGGAGAGTGATTCTGTGTTGGTGACAATTGATAGCGTTGGTGTCCTCCCGAACGATGACCGAAGGCTTGTGCCACGGTATGGAACTGATCCAACGCCGTACAGCCATGTACGTGCGCTTCCTTCGCTCGGCAGCAGAAGAGCCTACATCCAGATTGTGCCGCGACGATATGGCGGTTTCATTAATGATGGTTTTTGTCTTCAGGCGCCAATTCAAGCCAAGTTCAACCACTCTCTTTTATTCGATCCACAGCCAACAGGAGACTGGGTACGGTACGATTCTGCAACGTCCGCTGCGTTGGTGTGGAAGATTGATAGCCTCTACTTTGTTCGCTTGATAGCCTATTGCGATAGTATTGTTGCCTCGGCGGAGCCCTGTTTGCCACCGATGCCGCTTGAATTCAGCACACTGCCAGAGCGTGCGTTCGAACAAGGTGTATTTTTTGCACGCTACTACGATACTGCGTCTGTCATTATCAACGATCGCCGCGTCACCCAGTTGGTGCAGCGCGGTTGTCCGCAATCGTCTCCACCGGCTCAGAGCAGCGTAACGCCAACCAGCGTCTCCAATCAGCGAGACCGTACATCCATTCAAGCTCACTACGATCGTATGCGGCGAATGCTCATCTGCACTATCGAACGCGGCAGCAGTGAATCCCATGAAGCTTTCCTCTTGACTGCATGGAATACCCGTGGCCAACGAGTTCTTCACCACGCCTATCCAAGCCGCAATGAGCATCGGGAGGAGGTTGCTATTCCGCTAGATATACTGCCGGCGGGCATCTATTTGATTCGCTGCAGAGTGGGGTCTTCCATGACAACCCACGTGGTAAGTGTCCAGCCTTGAGCCATTATTACCTTGTGCTCCATGCAGTGACCTAAACACCGCCCGAATGGTACTGCACTGCTTCTCGGTTGATCCATTCCACTACACACAGAACATGAGATAGCACGCACTGTTGCAGCAATAGATTATCGTGTGCTGCACATCGGGCTCCGAAAGCGTAATTTGAGCCAGTGTTATGGTTGATTGTGAGTAGCACGTTCGAAATGAGCATACATCCATTCCTTGCAGCGCTCGACGAGCGCGTTCTGCTTTTTGATGGCGCGATGGGCACAACAATCCAGCGCTACGAGCTTTCATCTGATGACTTCGGCGGAAAGCAGTTCGACGGGTGCAACGAGATTCTTTGCCAGACTCGGCCGGACATTATCACGGCAATCCACTGTGACTATCTGGAGGCAGGCGCGGACGTCATCGAGACCAATTCGTTTGGCTCGTCAGCAATCGTGCTGGCAGAGTATGGTATTGCGGAACGCTCCTACGAGCTTTCGAGAGCTGCTGCTGAACTTGCTCGGCGAGCAGCCGACCAAGCAAGCACGCCAGAACGTCGGCGCTATGTTGCTGGATCTATGGGTCCGGGCACCAAGCTTCCTTCGCTTGGGCATATCGGCTTCGACGAGGCAGAGGAGGCATTCTTCACTCAGGCACGTGGGCTGATTGATGGCGGTGTTGATGTGCTGTGTATTGAAACGTGCCAAGATCCGCTCCAAGTCAAAGCAGCGCTCGCCGGTGCCGAGCGTGCCATTGCTGCGTGGCGCTCGAGCACAACTCCCGATTGGCGCTGCTATCAGATTCCAATCATCGTCAGTGTTACGATCGAAACAACGGGCACCATGCTTATGGGGACCGATATTGCTGCCGCACTGACAACCTTCGAGCCATACGAAAGCATCGTTGCATTTGGGATGAACTGCGCAACAGGTCCAGCAGAAATGGAGGAGCACATTCGGTACCTTGTTCATCACTCGCCCAAACCAGTGTTCGTCATGCCGAATGCTGGTCTGCCTGAAAACATCGGTGGTACGGCGCATTATCACCTCCAGCCGAGTGAGCTGTTGGCGTGGATGAAACGGTACGTCGAGGAATTCGGCGTTCGCATCATCGGTGGCTGTTGCGGCACGACAAGTGAGCACATCCGTGTGCTTGCCGAGTGGCTTGCCGAATACAACCAGCGTTCTGAGGTGCGAAACCGCGAGCGTGTTCGCCGCCAGCAGTGCACGCTCATCCCCAGTGTCAGTTCGCTCTACACGAGCGTGCCACTGCACATTGATAATCCGCCGGTGCTTGTTGGCGAGCGCTGCAATGCAAACGGTTCAAAACAGTTTCGCCAGCTCTTACTCGAGGAAAACTACGATGCCATGGTATCAATGGCAAAAGAGCAAATCCGTGAAGGTGCGCATATCCTCGATGTCTGCGTTGCCTACGTCGGACGCGATGAAGCCCACGATATGCGGGAGGTTGTGCGCCGCTTCCGGACACAGGTGATCATTCC
>JBBIUD010000281.1:0-2645 GCA_037440485.1 Chlorobiota bacterium | reverse complement strand
GATTCGAGCTTATCAACCGTGCCGCCGGTATGCCCGAGTCCCCGTCCGCTCATCATTGGCACAATTGCACCAGCAGCCGCAGCAATTGGCGCCACCAGCAGCGAAAGTTTATCTCCGACACCACCGGTTGAATGCTTATCAACAGCATACCCAAGCTTTTGCCAATCGTAGCACACACCGCTGTGCGCCATTGATTCCGTGAGCGCAATTGTTTCGTGACGGCTCAACCCGCGAATACAGGATGCCATCAGGAAAGCAGCCGCTTGCGCCGTCGTGATGTTGCCGGAGACGATTCCGTCAATGAGTGTGCTTATCTCTTCACGCGATAGCTCGGCGCCATCGCGCTTTTTTCGAAGAATCTCGGCTGGAATGAGCATTGAAGACTCCGTTATTTTTGCACCAAACACACTGCAAAAATGGAACTACCACCCCTGCCAAAAGCTCGACAACGCTGGATTCGTCATCTCCACTCGAAGCGACATCGTGATAGCGAACGCTGCTTTATTGCCGAAGGCGTTCGGACACTCGAAGAACTGCAGCGTTCGCGATTTCAGGCGGTGTTGCTTGCAACAACTCCGGAAGCAGCTCGTCAGCACCGACCGCTCATCGAGCATTTTCTCCAGCAACAGGTTCCGTGCTATACGACCGATGCTGACACCTTTGCTCGACTGGCGCAGACAACCTCGCCACAGGGTGTACTAGCTGTCGTTGCTTACCCTGACAATGCCCCCACTCTCCCGACAGGTTCTCTCCTTGCACTCGATGCGATCAACGACCCGGGCAATGCCGGCACAATCGTCCGTACAGCCCACTGGTTTGGCTATTCCGGCATCGTGTTCGGCGATGGCTGCGTTGATCGTTTCCATCCGAAGTTCGTGCGGGCAACGATGGGCGCGCTGTTTCACATCGCACTCATTGAGGCAAGCCTGGAGTCATTGCTGGACCGTTTGCGGCACACACACTGTATCGTTGGAACTACCGTCGGCGGCGGTCAACCGTTGGCGCGCTATCGTTTACGCCGTCAACCACATGTTTTGGTCGTCGGTAGCGAAGCGCATGGACTGTCGCCCGGAGTTCGTTCCGTGCTGACCGATTGCGTCACGATTGAAGGTTCTGGCTCGTTCGATTCGCTCAATGCAGCCGTCGCAGCGGCGATAGTGATGTACCACCTGTTCCAGAATCCATGACAATCGTTCTTGCGACAGCAAATCCAGCAAAAGCCCAGGAGTTTGAGCGTATCCTCAAGTCATTGCTTCCAAACATCGCGGTCGTTCCTGCCAGTATGCTCCTGGGTGAGGATTGGCTGATCGAGGAAAACGGCAACACACTCGAAGAGAACGCATATTTGAAGGCGACCGACATATACGAACGCCTCTGGCAACCAACCATCGCTGATGACACAGGATTAGAAGTTGCCGCGCTCAATGGATTGCCGGGTGTGCGAACGGCACGCTTTGCTGGTCCGACTGCAACTGCAGCAGAGAACAATGCACTGCTGCTCGATCGTCTTCGGGGACATGCTGATCGTCGTGCTCGGTTTCGCACGGTGCTATGCTACCGCGATCGGCTTCGTACCATTTTTGCCGAAGGCGTGTGCAGCGGATCCATCGCCGAGCATCCACGCGGTGAGCACGGGTTTGGCTACGATCCACTGTTTATTCCCGACGGTTACACGTGCACCTTTGCCGAAATGGACCCAGCAACGAAGAATAGCATTTCGCATCGCGGTCGCGCAGCAATGTCGCTTGCATCCCAACTCATCGAGCTATGGAGCTAAACACAGCAGCGATCGAGCGTGTGTGTACCAATGCTCGACGGCTCGACAAATCAATGGTACTGCTGCTCATTGCTGTTGCAGCGGAAACCACCGGCGACTATCAGACTCTTGCCAGTTCCATCGAATGCTACTTCGATCAGCAGTTCCAACCAGAGCGACTCTACGAGGCATTGTTGCAGACGTACCTATTTGCAGGCTTTCCTGCCGCAATCGAAGCACTGACAGTTGCGCGTCGCTGCGCGGATGCTCGCCGCATCCCGTTCGGCACTGCACGAGCGGAAGACTACGACATCAGCCACTTTCTCGAACGGGGTCGCGCTGTCTTTACCCGCGTCTATGGCGATAAGCATCAGCGTCTTCGAGAGCGGATACACGAACTATCGCCCGAGCTGGATAGCTGGATGATGATCGAAGGGTACGGCAAGGTCCTTGCGCGACCGGTTGGCTTGAGTTTCGTTGAACGCGAGTACTGTGCAGTCGCTGCGCTCGCAACAGGTGGCTGGGTACGGCAACTTCGATCCCATATGCACGCATTAGCCCGCGAAGGAGCAACGTTCGAGGAAATGCTCGATGCACTCGATGCTCTTGCACTCGTTGCAGCACCGGACTGCATCCAATCAGCACGCCACATAGCTGAGAGCCTATGGCACGAACGACACTGATCATCGCTGCATTGAGCTTTGGGTTGCTCTGGGCACAGCAGCCATCGCCTCAGCGCAAGAATGATTCGCTGCGTCATCGCGACGTAGCCGTCGTCCGTTCCCCGGTTCGCGAATTACAAGCCGACATTGATGCATTGCTCAAAAACCGTGATCTCGCGGTTGCACACATCGGTATATGCATCCTCTCGACAGAGACAGGAGAATAT
>JBBIUD010000280.1:0-2660 GCA_037440485.1 Chlorobiota bacterium | reverse complement strand
ACCGCCAACGACTTGGATATATGCCCCAGGTTGCACGCTATCCAGAAACACTCACCGTCAGCGAACTCTTTCGAATGCTTATTGAACTCCGCCATGATTGTACTGAGTACGATGTGGAACTCTACACAGAGTTGGGTATCGAATCACTCAAACACAAGCAGCTTGGAACGCTATCGGGGGGACAGCGACAGCGAGTGAGCGCTGCACTTGCATTTTACTTTGCGCCGGCTGTGTTACTCCTCGATGAACCAACCGCTGGACTCGATCCTATCTCGACTGAGGTTATCAAAGCAAAAATTCGACGTGAGCAACAGCGCGGCAAAGCGTTTCTCATTACAACGCATAGCCCTCAGGATACACTTGAGTTGGCAGACCGTCTGGTGTATTTGTACGATGGGAGCGTCCGAATTGATGCACCGCTGGCAACAGTCTTGAGCACATCCCAAGCAAGCAGCTTGATGGGGGCGATTGCATGGTACCTTCAACAGCAGGCGGACTCATGAGAACAATGTTGATTCTGGCTCGCGCGTCGTTTCTGCAAACTCTCCGCAGCCGTTCGGTTCTGGGATACGGGATTGCAGTGGCTGTGCTCATTGGTGCTATTGCTCTCTTCGGTGGAGATGAAGCGAAAAGTACCCTGACCATTGTTAGTCTTCTGCTCCTTATTGTTCCTCTCATTACGTTGGTGTTGGTTGCTCTGCATCATTACAACAATCGCGAGTTTACGGAGTTGCTTTTAGCACAGCCGATCAGCCGCCGATCGTACTATTGGGGAGAGTGGATAGGGATGACGACCGCCTTAGCGATCACTCCCGTCTTGCCATTTGTTATTGGGTACGCGCTGTGGCAGGGTTACGATGCTTTTCTTTTGTGTACCAGTTCTATTGTCCTCACTTTGAGCTTCAGCGGGCTTGCCTATCGCATTGCCATTGGTCAGCCGGACAAGGCACGTGGGATCGGTTTAGCGTTGTTAGTCTGGCTGTATTGCGCTATGCTTTACGATGCAGCTTTGGTTGTGGTGATAGCATTGCTTCGGGAATATCCCATTGAGAATTTCTTGCTCATACTCCTTGCGTTGAATCCTATCGATGCGATCAGAGTGGCAGTGCTCCTGCAGACTGATACTGCCGCGTTGTTGGGTATTACGGGAGCTTATCTCCGTGACTTTTTCGGAACAGAAAAAAGTATGCTTGCGATCGTAGCTGTTGTGAGCGTTTGGGTTGGCTATCCACTACTTCGGGGGGAGCGTGTCTTCCGCAGGCGAGATTTTTAGTACGTCTCTTCCTGCTGGCGAGATGCGTAGAAGAACGGCAACAGCGCAAATGCCGTGGTGTAGAGTGCGGCTGCAATGCCATTTTTCAAGTAAAATTCACCGAATGGAATGTCGGCTGGACGGGTGTAAAGCAGGTAGTACACTCCATTGTGGAGGAGCGCGCAGAGCAGCGTAACTGCAATGTAGCGTGGCGATCCAATACTGGATCGGATAGTTGCATCCTCCTTCCAGAAAAAGCCGGCGATATATCCCACTAAAAGCTTGACCAGTGCGTTGGAACCAAGTACATCGGTAGAGACAACATCGAAGAGCAATCCACTGCTGAAGCCAAAGATTATTGCCGAAAATTGCCCTTTGTGCAACCCCATTGCAACAATCACCAGCAGCAATACGTCGGGCGTGATGCCGCCAACGGAAAGCAAATTGCTGGCGATCGTTCCGATCACAATCGCAGCGAGCGCAATGATGGCATAGATGCCATATTCTCCCACAAGCTTCATGCTTTGATCCGATCAGAGTGGTTCGGCTTCATTTTCCACTGATACGGCGGTTGACAAATTCTTGCAGCGCCTCTTCCAGCAGCAATTGCTCGGTTGAGGGAGTCCGGAGCACGACGAAGACCTGCTCCAGTCGCCAAAACTCCACTTGCGGTCGGACTGTGATGCGATAGAACATTGAGCCTGGATCTGGAACAACGCGTTCGACCGTTCCAATTGGAAGTTCGGGGATAAATCGTGTACTCAATGAACTGGTAACGACAAGATCGCCAACTTGAACGGTGTGTGTTTTGGGAATGTTGTGGAGCAAGAGATACTCAAATCCGTCCCACGCAATGATACCCTCATCACGAGTGGAGGCAAGGCGCGCGCTGACCCGTACGTCGCGATTGAAGAGTGTCTGGACAATCGAGTAGTGCGCGCTTGTGCCGATGACGGTCCCGACCAACCCAGCATCGGTGATGACGTTCATGCCAGGTTTGATACCATCGGCACTACCGCGGTCGAGTGTGATGTACTGGCGGGTACGGAAAGCAGTCTTTCCCACAACCGAGGCAGCTCGGTAGGGGAGTGCCCCGTTCTGTCGAAGTGCGAGCATGCGACGAAGCTGTTCATTCTCGATACCAGCTTTGCGATACACCATGACCTCCTGGAGCAGCTCCATGTTGATTTTGCGCAATGCTTGATTCTCCCGTTGCAACGCAATGGGGTTAGGTATCCACGCCACTGCTTCTTGTGCTAAACCCAAGCTACCGATAACGATCGCTCGAAAACCACCAAGCTGCGTAACGTCCCCGTACGACATCAACGCCAGCGCAATGATGCTCAGTAGGACGGCAACGATATGCTCACGGTAGCGAAGAAGAAATTCGATGAACCGTTGCATAGCG
>JBBIUD010000279.1:0-2662 GCA_037440485.1 Chlorobiota bacterium | reverse complement strand
CAATAATAGGTGCTGCACCTGTTCCGGTACCGCCACCCATGCCTGCAGTGATGAAGATCATATCACTGCCCTCGAGAGCTTCACGCACTTCATCAATGCTCTCTTGCACTGCGCGCTGACCAATCGTCGGATCTGCACCAGCGCCAAGCCCACGGGTGGACTGCTTGCCCAATTGAATTTTAGTCGGTGCAAGACTGGCGGCCAACGCTTGAGCATCGGTGTTAGCAACAACAAAATCTACACCGGTCAAGCCACGACGGATCATGCTGTTGACAGCATTTCCACCACCGCCACCAACACCGACGACACGGATACAAGCACCAACCGCTGTTGGTCCATCAAGGTGGATGCGTACATCCAACGGCTGTTGTTGAGGAGTCATAGCTGCTCCACCAGTAGTGTTACAAATGTTCAAAAAATTGTTTGACCCGCTCGATTATGCTGCGATAACCGAGCCGTTGATGTCTCTGCCGCATTGCATGGAAACCGCGCCCAAGCTGCGCACTCGGGCGTGTGTTCATTTGGTGAGCGAACAGAACAAGTCCGACGGCTGTTGCATACATAGGCGATTGCACTTCGGGTGCGAAACCACCACTTATACCCATCATCGGGACGCCCACCTTTACGGGCATACCGAAAATGCGCTCAGCAAGATCAGCGGCACCGCGTATTTGTGCGCAACCCCCAGTTAGAACAATTCCAGCCGACAGGCTTCGTGCGTAACCACTTCGCCGAATCTCTGCAAAAGCGAACTCAAATATTTCTTCCATGCGTGGTTGGATGATTTGGCAAAGTATGCTTTTGCTCACCTCGATGGGTTTACGCCCGTTGATGCCAGGGATCATGAATACCTCGTCATCGAGGATGCTTTCCTGGATTGCATGCCCGTAGGTAATCTTGATTTGCTCAGCCTGTGCGTGAACGATGCCCAGTCCTTTCTTGATATCGTCAGTAACCTTATTGCCTGCGATCGCGAACATGGATGTATGGCGAATGACACCATCTTCGAAGATTGCGATGTCGGTCGTACCACCACCGATATCAATGAGTGCAACACCAACTTCTCGCTCTGCACTATCGAGCACTGCCATGCTACTGGCAACTGGCTGCAAGATGATATCTTGTACGCTGAGTCCAGCGCGCTCAATGCATCGGTGGAGATTTTCGACCGCTGACCGCGCACCCGTAACAACATGGATATTTGCTTCGAGTCGCACACCGCTCATTCCGATTGGATCAATGATGCCATCCTGCCCATCGAGAATGTAGTCTTGCGGGAACAGATGGAGGATGACTCTGTCCGACGGTAGCGCAATCATGCGTGCATCGTCGAGTAAACGATCAATGTCGCTGCGCGATATTTCATGCCCCGCACCAGAAATCGCAACAGCACTTCGGCTTTGGAATGATTGGATATGATCACCAGCGATCCCGACAACAACGCGATTGATCGGCACTCCTGATGTCGTCTCGGCTTGCTCTATCGCCTGTTCGATCGCTTGTACTGTCTTATCGAGATTGACAACAATTCCTCGAGCAAGTCCAGTGTTTTCTGCAGTACCCACACCGAGCACCGTGAGCGTCTGCGTCCGGTCATCCGGCGCTGCAACAATGGCGCACACTTTGGTTGTACCAATATCCAACCCAACGACAACCTCGCCAGGGATGCGCGTCGGTCGCTGCTGCCGTTTAGAGGGTGATAGGACCGTGTTCATGTTGCTGACCTAGCAGTAGTGGCACCGCGTTGAGTTGAAACAATAATTCGCTCTTTCCAGCGAAGGTCCAGTAAGGCAGCCTTACGTATCCACGGCGTTCGGAGAATCCATGCCAACCGATGAGTCTTGCTTTCGAGGTCATCGCTCGAACCAAGCAGAACACGGCACGGATACGGCGTGAGCAAAAGCTGCACGCCGCCGCTGCTGATGTGGATCTCAGAACATGCGGCTTCTACCTCAGGACGTTTTTGCAGGTAGCCAATAATCTGAAGTGCTAAGCCTAAAGCTGTGGTATCATGTGCATGCACAATCGGTACGGAGCAGTGCTGAAAGTAGGGCTGGTACGGAAACATGCTCCCATCCTCTGTTAACCAATAGGTGTTTCCATCTGCTTGCAGAAGCAGGGCACGTGGAACTCGCTCTATCACTGTGACGTGCACAGTTGAACCTATCTTCCGCGCGATAGCTGATTGCACAAAGGGAAACGACTCGGCATGCTCTTCGGCGGTACGGAGATTGCGAAGAGTTCCGTTATGGAGTGCTGTGCAAAGGACACCTTCAACGGAGTCGCGATAAGGAGCAGCCACAGACACCCAACCTTCGAGCTGAACTGACGTCGTGGCTTGGCTACGATTCCACAGCAATGCTGCTGCGACAATCGCTGCACAAATCACCAGCACGGTCAGGAACTTGTTCAGACCGAGCGGTTGTTTTTGCGGTACATTGTCCATTAATGTGCTCATGGGTAAAGTCCGCTCGCGCTAAGCGTGTCCGCTGCTACTCCGCTCGAAAAGCAGAGTTGCAGACAGTCACTCTTACTGCCGCGCGTGAATGCTTTCACACCAAGGAACTAACTGGATTGAGCCATCTGCAGTAGTGCTGCATCTACTGCAAACGCATGGCAAAAATAGCACAGCAGCAGTCTCTTGTCAAGATTTTTTTTGAGG
>JBBIUD010000278.1:0-2696 GCA_037440485.1 Chlorobiota bacterium | reverse complement strand
GTACATTGCGCCAGTATGTCTCACCGTAGATGCATATCGGCATCTTTTTGCGAATCTTTCCTGTTTGAACTAGAGTGAGAATTTCCATGAGTTCATCGAGTGTTCCCAAGCCTCCTGGAAAGATGACCATTGCTTTTGCAAGATAGGCGAACCAGAACTTGCGCATGAAGAAGTAGTGGAATTCAAAATTGAGTTCTGGGGTGATGTAGGGATTGGGAATTTGTTCGAATGGGATGCTGATATTGAGTCCAATAGATTTGCCGCCGGCGAGGTATGCTCCTTTATTGCCCGCTTCCATAATTCCAGGTCCTCCACCGGTGCAGATGTAGAATCGTTTGTCTGAAGGGAGTGTCAGCGTCCAGGATGTGATCAAGCGTGCCAGTTCGACGGCATCTACGTAGTACTGGCTTAGCTCGCCCTGTGCCTGGAGTTGTTGAAGTCGTTCGATCGCTCGCTGACGCTCCGCACCTGTTGAGCGTTGGATGTGCAGCTGCACCGATTCGATTTCGTATTGCAGTTGTTGTGGCGAGCGAACACGCGCTGATCCGAAGAAAATGATTGTGTTTTGAATGTTTTCTAAGCGAAACTGCGTTGCGGGATGTAGGTACTCAGCTAATATCCGCAGTGATCGCGCAGCAGGAGAATGGAGGAAGTCAGGATTATCGTAGGCTTTGGGTGCTGGGGCATGTCTTCGGTTTGGTGCATTGCAAGCATCACACGATTGTTGGACAGATAGAACGAAGATACACCTGCTCTCCAGCAGCGGTGTACACGGGAGTGTCTGTAGTTACCGCTCGCCAGACGTATGCAAGCCCGCAGTACGGCTGTGCAAAATCATGGTGGACAACGTCGCATGTACTGGCAAGAGAGGTTACCTCTCCGGCATGGTCGGTGATGCCCTCGGCAAAGAGCCGCTTGTCACGCTGGAGCGTTTCTACTGCACGATCGCCGCATTCGATCACCGACAGGTTCCACTTGACCTTTTTCTGAACAACTAATCGTTCGAGCACTTCCTGTCCAATGAAACAGCCTTTCCCGAATGTGACAAACTGCGAAAGTCCAGCATCAAGAGGTGTATAGCGTTCGTTGAGTTCTTCGGGGAACTGCGCTATCCCGCTCAGGATTCGAATGCATGAGCGCTGCTGGTCGTCGAGACAGCGCGCAGCATTTGTGCTCAGGTATTCGATGACATGCTGAAGGTGATCTGGACTGATGAGCAAAATCTGCAGGTCTAAGCCATTATCGAAGCAAGAGCGCGCTCGCCGATAGCATACGCCGCCGTAAGCGCGCAAAATTGTTGTGATCAGAGTCTCCAGTTGGCTGCTGGTATCGCCGTCTTTGCTGTGCCATATTTCGATCGTTGCATACTCTTGTGTCGCTAGCCTGAGCTGAACATCTTCCATGATGATGTATTTGCGAAGCCATTGGAAGACAGCAGTATCGTTTCGAGGCGATGTTATCAACAGCCAGGTACTGTCGCTGGGACGAGCGACGGTGAGCAAATCAACAATACGCCCCTTTTCGGTGACCAGGACACTTCCGGCTGCACCGCCAATGCCGATCGTGCTCATGTCATTAGTTGTCATCCTCTGCAGGAAATCTGCAGCGTCATGACCGCGACATTCGATAATGCCGTACCGAAGCATTGGACAGTATACCAGCATAGACTGCACCGAATAAACATACTGATAGCGAAACTACAACGAATCTGACGAGCAGGGCATTCCGCCGGTAGAAACAAACGCCGGCTAATCACCCTACGCACCAGCGGTAAAGGGAAACACTAACACTATTGCCCAGCACGTTACCAGTGCACGGCAAACTATCCCACTATGCGCGACGGTTGGCACACATGGAACGGTTGCTTATCCAACGTATTGTTCTGGTTGGTCTGGCAGTAGCTACACTGCACACTCCTGTAATCGCTCAACTTTCCAGCGTGCAGTTCGGTAAGAACAAGGTGCAGTACCAGTCGTTCGAGTGGAAGTACATCACCTCGCCGCATTTTGATGTTTACTTCCACGATTCGCTCGAATATATCGCGACGTTTTGTGCCTACAAAGCCGAAGAAGCACTGAACTCGCTGGTGGAGCACTTTGGGTATCGTCCGAATAAGCGTCTGCGCATAATTGTGTATGGTTCGCACAATCAATTCCAGCAGACAAATGTCATCGGTCAACTACTACCGGAAGGCGTTGGGGGAGTCACCGAGCTGTTTAAGAATCGGATGGTGTTACCATTCGAAGGAGATTGGGAGAAGTTTCGACACGTTATCCATCACGAGTTAGTGCATGCGTATCTCAACGAAATGTTTTATGCTGGCTCGATACAGGTTGCGTTGCTGTCGCGAACGAGTATTCCGCTCTGGATGAATGAAGGATTAGCAGAGTTCGAAAGCTTGGGTGGGCTTGATGTGCAGACCGATATGTTTATGCGCGATCTTGCACTAAGCCAGCAGTTACGTCCTCTCGATCAATTGGATGGATACCTTGCGTATCGAGCCGGGCAAGCGTTTTATGCGTACATCGAGCGGCAGTACGGCCGTAGTAAGGTTTCCGAGCTTATCCATAAGCTGCGCAATAGCCAGACGCCCAGTGCTGCGTTTGAATCCACGTTTGGTAAATCGCTTGAGGCGTTTTCCGATGAGTGGGAGAATGCGATGAAAAAAATGTACTGGCCCGACCTGGATCGTTTTG
>JBBIUD010000277.1:0-2696 GCA_037440485.1 Chlorobiota bacterium | reverse complement strand
CGATTTGGGAAGATGGTCACTGGTGGTGGAGGCGTGTAGCGCCCGATGAAGAGCTCGTTGACCCACATTCGCGCAAGACGGCGGGGCGTTTCGCGGCTATTCGGATCGCTGATTCGATCAATGCGGAGAATGTCCATCACTTCGGCAAACTTTCTCTCCAGTTGCTCGACCATCTGCCGGCGCTCGTCAGCGCTCAAAGGAAGGTTACCGTTGGCATCGAATGGAGCATGCTCACTCTGGATAACCTCGACGCGGGTTGCGATGCTCCCGTTACCGTTTGTTGGCTTCATTGTCATTGACAAAGTCTGTATTGTTGGACACCATGTATCGCGGTACTTCGAATGGTTCGCCGCGGTATTCGACGAAGTTGTTTTCGGATTCATACACCCGAATCGAATACAGCGTGCCGGCAGGAATCTTCGGCTCGAGAATCTGCCAGAATGCCCAGGCTAAATTTTCCGCCGTTGGAATAATGCCGCGGAGAAAATCAACGTCTTCATTCAAGTGCCGATGATCAACCTTTGCGATGATGTTTTCCTCGATAATGTCTCGCAAACGCTTGAGATCGAGTACGTACCCTGTCAACGGATCAGGTATTCCGCACACCGTAACTTCGAGCACGTAATTATGCCCGTGTCCATGCGCGTTATTGCACTTGTCGAAAATTCGCTCGTTATCTGCAGCGCTCAAGAGCGGATTATGCAAGCGATGCGATGCCGAAAACGTAGCTCGACGTGTTACGTACACCATCAGATCAACGCTAAAAGTATCACCAAGCTCATATGCAAACTACGCAGCCAAACATAATCGGTCCTGCCAAGGTTCCACTGATCGTGCTGGTGCTCTGCGCCATTGCGGGATGCCGCAGTGCAACGGCACCCCAGCGGTTACAAACAGTCACGCCAACGGTCGAAGCTGCTGCACAAGCGGCGCCCCCTTTTCCGGCGCAGCGCTCGTTTTGCCGCTACTGCGTTCTCGACGGTTCGCTCTCGGTACGTATGCCGACACTGTCAGCCGATGGAACATTTCGCATACTCCTTGCTGGACGCGATTCACTGCAAGGGACAATCTACGGTCCGCTGGGAATTGTTGCTGCACGGGCATACTGCACACCGGAGGAAACGGTCGTCTTCGACGCACTCTCGCAACACGTCTATCAACTGCCACTGTCAGAACAATCTGTCCTCCCCTTTCCGGTACATCGCCAAGAGCTGATGGCACTGCTGCGTTGCGAATTGCCTTTTGATTCAGCAAGCTATAGACCGTTCGTTCCACACACAACCAACGGGTCGTTTCGGTATATCCGACACGACACCGAATTTGTTGACCTTGCTGAACTCAGCACAGACGGTGAGCTGCTCGCCTATCAACGGAAGACCCACGACAACAGACTGTTGTTTGCAATCGAGTACAGTGACTATCGTGACTGGGAATCAGAGCGGTATCCGGCCCGCATTCGCATCACCGCACCTCAACCAGACATTGAAATTGTTCTCATCCCCAAGGATATTCACCAACAACCGTCGGCTGTGCCTTTTCGCTTCCGACTGCCGAGCAGTGTCCCACGCACTGTCGTTCGGTAACTGATGTATCGCGCGCTTTTGCTTGCATTAGCACCAACGATGATCTTGATTGCACAACAACCCGATAGCATTCGTGTTGTCGCAGATACTGGTGCCCGGCGATCGGCAACCGATAGCATTGTCGTTGGGCGTGCACAGGATTCAATAACTTTTGAGCCAGCAACCCGAAAACTTCGGCTCTTCGGCAACGCACACATCCACCACAAGCAGCAGTCTCTCGACGCTGGCTTCATCGAGCTTGACTTTGACACAAAAACACTGCGAGCGCAGCCGGCAGTAGATTCATTGGGCAGACGTCGTGGCTATCCGCTCCTGACCGATCAAGGAAAACGCTATGCTGGCGAGCAAATGACCTACAATTTTGTCACAGGTCAAGGCACCGTCACCATGGGCGAGACCAGCGTCGAGAGCGGATACTACTTCGGTTCAGCAATCTATAAAGCCGATTCCACCACACTCTACGTTGCCAATGGTTGCTATACGACCTGCGATGCGCCACATCCGCACTTTTACTTCCGTTCACCGCGGATGAAGGTACTTCCGGGCGATCGCATCTTCCTCCAGGATATCGAAGTAGTGGTCGAGGATGTGCCGGTGTTCTACCTGCCAATTGGGATGGTATTCCCCAATCGTGGCGGCAGGCAGTCCGGCTTTCTGACTCCCAGTCCTGCCTATTCTGCCCAACGCGGCGTTATGCTCTCTAACCTCGGCTACTACTGGGCAGCAAGCGACTATATGGGTGTGTTGCTTTCCGGGACGTACTTCTCCAAAGGTGGCTATGAGCTCAATGCCAGAATGGATTACGCGCTGCGCTATTGGTTCAACGGACAGGTTGGCTTGTCGCTTGCGAATGTACGACTGAGTCCAACGGAGCCATACTCGCAACAGTATCGCATCCGATTGCAACATCAACATACCCTCTCGCCAACGACAACACTGGCAGCAAGTTTGGATTTTCTTTCTCAAGGGTACATTGCCTCAACGCAGTATGCTCTCGATCAGCGCATTCTTGGGAACGTGACCTCCAGCGCTGGCATTTCACACACCTTCGATAACGGCATTGGGGTCTCGCTCAACTATCTGCGTAACCAAAACATCGTGACTAGTGCCAAC
>JBBIUD010000276.1:0-2698 GCA_037440485.1 Chlorobiota bacterium | reverse complement strand
GGCAATATACTCGAGAACCTCGCGCGGAACGTCCACTCCTTCATCCTGGCTTTTGCGCTGCAGGATTGCAAGCCGCATTTCGTAATCGGGCGGTTGGATGTCGGCAGTAAGCCCCCACTGGAAGCGTGAGATCAGGCGCTCGTCAACATCGCGAAGCTCTTTGGGTGGGCGGTCACTGGTCAAGATGATCTGCTTGCCCAGTTGATGGAGCGCGTTGAAGGTGTGGAAAAAATTGTCTTGCGTTTTCTCCTTCCCTTCGAAAAATTGGATGTCGTCAACAATTAGCACATCCACACTGCGGTAGAACGCCGTGAACTCGTTGGTCTTGTTGTTTTGTATTGCATTGATGTACTCGATCGTGAAGCGCTCGCTGGTGGTATAGAGCACACGCATCGTTCGATTGCGTTCGAGGATGCGATTGCCGATTGCCTGGACAAGGTGCGTTTTTCCCAAGCCTGTTGCACCGTAAATGACCAGTGGATTGAAGCGTGTTTTGCCGGGTTGCTCGGCTACTGCCTGGGCTGCCGAGTAGGCAAGCTGATTGCTTTCGCCGGCAATAAAGGTGGCAAACGTATAGCGCCGGTTCAAGTACGCAGCAAAGTCGGCAACCTCTGGCGCTGCCGGTGCAAAGGGCAGCGAACCCTGGACCGGCACTGAACCAGCCTGCCGAAACGCCGGCAAGCGTATCGTCCGTTGCTCGAGTGTTTCGCCGCCGCTTTCGACGACAACCTCGTACTTGAGCCGCGCTCCACTGCCGAGAACCTGATAGAGTGTCTTTTGGAGCAAGCCGTAGTAGTGCTCTTCGAGCCACTCGTAGAAAAACTGGCTCGGGACCTGAACGACCAGCTCGCGACCATCACAGCGCAGTGGTTTGATCGGTTCAAACCATGTTCGGAAGTGCTGAGAGGAAACATTATCGCGAATAATTCCAAGGCAGTGTTGCCATACCTCTGTTGCATCACGTGGTGTCGTTAGCTGCACCGATGATGGATGAGACGCAAGCTGCTGCTCTGCCTCGGCATTGCCAAATAAACTGAGCATGGAGTGTTTCTTAGGCACGGGAAAATCCAGAACGATGGGACCACACACCACCCTACTCGTCTTGCCAGTCGCGTTGGAGGCTAATAGCTGCGCTGATCGGATCGCTGCCACAGGGACAGCGCTCGGACCAACACATCACGTCCGCCAGCGGAGACCTGCAAGGGAGTGGGCGCAAAATTCGGTTGTCATCCCCTGTTGTTGCAAGCAAAAAATTTCGTCGCGCAAAAAAAAATTCATCGCCAGGTCTTGACGATCCCCAATCGCTTGTCTGGAACGGATTCCACAAGCAGTGATGCTCTTTCCGTGGCAGTGGAAAGAGCATCACTGGCTGCCGGTTACCGCTTACTTCAAATCTTGTGCCACAAACGGAAGCAGTGCAAGATGCCGTGCATACTTGATGGCACGAGCAACTTGACGCTGTTGATATGCGGTCAGTCCTGTTACCCGACGCGGAAGAATTCGACCTTGGTCGTTGATGAATTGCTGGAGAAACTTCGGGTCAAGGTAATCAATGACCTTGGTGTCTCCCAGCGGAGACTGCCGTTTCCGAAAAGTACTCTGCCGCCCACGAAACGGCGAAACAATTGCTGACATCCCATCGCTATCAGGATCGGCAAGGTGCTCTCGACGACGACGCATAGTTTATGCTCCTTGGTTTTGTTTGCGTAACTGCTCGGATTTCTGCAGACGCTTGTTGAAGCGATCAACCCGACCGGTCGTATCCACCAGCGTTTGCTTGCCGGTGAAGAAGGGATGAGACTTGGAATCAATTTCCAGTACCATCCGGTCGGATTTCGCATAGCACGACCGCGTCTGGAAGGTCGTGCCATCGGTCATGACAACAGTGATCGTGCGATATGCAGGATGAATACCTTTTTTCATGGTGCTCCTTGGTTATCGAGTAATGTCCACTTTATCCAACTTCGATTGGTCGTCCACTTTGACAAAACGCTCGAAGAACTTAACGCTGCCGCTCTCGGAGCGGTAGGCTTTGATGACGCGAACGTTGATCTTGCCTTCATCGCGGTGGAGTTTTTTGACTTTATCCGCAAAGGACTGCTGTTTCTTAGCCATGCGAGGCGATATGTAAAACGTTGAACAAATCCTGTGGGTGGTGAGAGAGTCGAACTCCCGACCTTCTGCTTGTAAGGCAGACGCTCTAAACCACCTGAGCTAACCACCCGCCGAACGCGGGCTGCAAAAATACGGCGCACTGCGGGGACGCGAAGCTGGACTAATCGTTCGATGCCGGCACGTAGGGTCATCAGCACAAGCGGACAATCGGCGCATGCACCGTGGAAACGCACCTCAGCCGTTGCCGTCTCGACCTCGAACCGCACCAACTCGACGTCACCACCATCGCGCTGCAAGTATGGGCGGCATTCCTGGAGAGCACCGCGGATGGCACGCTCGATGTGCTCATCCCGCTGGGGTATTTCCTCCACAGAATGCCCGCGTTTCATAGCCGAATCTCCACGCTTGGTGAGCGTTTTCGCTGCGCGTTGAGCTGGCGCAATCGGGCAAGCACCGCCTGTGTGATTTCGCGGTATGCCGCAGCAACCGACGGAGCAACCTCGGGGTTGAGAACCGCCGGCAAGCCAGCATCACACGCAGCGCGAATATCGTCGTGGAGCGGAATCTCGCCTAAGAATGGAAC
>JBBIUD010000275.1:0-2715 GCA_037440485.1 Chlorobiota bacterium | reverse complement strand
CGATACTGCTCCGATAGCCTGCTGTGTGCTGAGCTGTGCTGTTGGACTTGAAACGCTTGCTACGTGGTTGATGGCACAACCGGCGATTAGTCTTGCTCGCAGGACACCAGACCCCGACGGCTATCAACTAACGCATTTGGGTTTGCTCCGGCTTTACCTACCGCTTGCCATGACATCAATTGTTGCAATGGGCATTGGACCTGTGCTCATTGCGTTCATGACGCGATTCCCATCGGCAATTGAGTCGTTGGCAGTTTATCCTGTCGTTGATGGCTTTGTCTTCCAATTCCGAAGCCCACTGTTTGCCTATCAGGAGGTTGCAATCTCGCTATTTGCAGCCTATGGTCTGGGTCAGCGTACCATTGATCGAATGGGCTACCGCATTGCCCTGATTGCAACTGCTATTCTGATATGTATCGTTGCGACTCCGCTGTCGTCGGTTATCTTCGGAGTCTTCCCCTACCACTTGAGTTCTTCCTTGGTAGAGCGTGCCATAGTGGCGACGGCGTTGCTGGTACCCCTCCCATTTGCCAGTGCAGTTTATTCGAACACCCGAGCGGCTCTAATTCTGATGCACCGTTCCCGCCAGGTAGCTTACTCGACCTTTTTCGAGGCGGGCATTACAATTGCTGCAATCGGAGCGTTAGCACTGTGGTCAGTTGAACTCGATGGTGTTTATGCTGCCAGCATTGCAATCACTGTTGGGAAATGTGCTGCAGCGGCGTATTTGCTCCGCACTGTTCGCCCCAGCAGTCACGGCTACCGTTTTGATTGAAGCATCAAGTTGTAAACGTCGCGCAGAGTTGATGCTCGAATTGGATCGCTGGCGCTGAGCTCATCGATTTGCCGGCTGCAGATGTGGAGTGCACCGCTTTTGAGCGCTGCAACACCACAACGGAAGCGCAATTCAACCGACGACGGATAGTAGAGCAGCGCATCTTCGTAGAGGTCGAGTGCCTGGTTGAACAGGTTGCGCTTTTCCAGTGATTTTCCAAGCATGAGGTAAACCTCCTCTCCCTTTTCGGGATTGTGTTTGATGATTTGGGCGATGTGCTGCTTGGCTGCATTGATCCGTCCGATTGCAAGCTGTGTTTCCGCCATCGCAGTATGAGCCTGAATATCGCTTGGGTTGGCTGTCAACACTTGTTTGAGGGCGTAAATTGCCTGTGCATATTCTCCTCGTGCTCGCCAGAGCTGGCTGCTCATCACCCAGGCATCCGATAGGCTTGGATCGCGCTGCAACGCAAGTGTTAGACTTTCGAGCGCTTTGTTTTCATCGCCGAGATTATAGTGGCAGATTGCTCGCAAGTAGTACAGCTCGCCGATGTCTGGAGACAAGGCTAAAGCTGCTTCCACATCGTCGAGTGCATCTTTGGTTTGCTCAAGGCGTATTCGGAGCTGACAACGTTCTTTGAAGGCAGCGATATTGTTTCTGTCTAGCTCGAGCACACGGGTATAGGCATCGAGTGCCTGCTGATTCATGTTCAATGCGGCATAGACACGCGCTAAACAGAGCCATGCGTCGGTTCGCTGCTCAATTTTAGTTGCAGCTTCTAATGCTTGCTGCGCTTCAGGGTAGCGCTTGTTTCGGTAGAGCACATATCCCCACAAGAACAGCAACACTGGATCATGTAAATTCTCCATCAACGCATCCGCAACAAGAGCTTTGAGTGGCTCGAACTGTGCGCCCAGGTCGAGTGCGGTGATAATCAATCGAACATCATCATCGGTTGGTGAGGGTCGGAACAAATAGCCGAGTAGCTTTTCTGCTTCGTCCCATTGTTTTGTTTCGACATAGAGCGTAAATAACTCACGCGCAATCTCTGCCGAATCGGGGTTAAGTCCGAACGCATAACGAAGGTGCTGGGTAGCAGCCGGGAACTGGCGTGCTTTGCGTTCCAATCGCCCTAATCGAAAATGAGCATCGCCACGATCGGGTTGAATGCTGAGTGCTTCGCGATATTGCTGCCGTGCCCGTGCGTTTTCACCCATCTTTTCGTAGGAACATCCAAGCAGGAAATACACCTCAGCATTTCGAGGTTGCGTTTGAAGGCGCTGCTCCAACAGATGGATGGCTGTCGGGGCATCATCAAGGGCAAGAAAGACTCGTGCTGCATGGATATGCCCATACTGGAAGTCTGGATGTAAACGATAGAGCGATTGATAGCTGTCGGCGGCACTGTTGAGTGTTTGTGCCCGGTATGCAACCTCCGCCTTTGCAAAAAGACTGTATGAATGATTCCCATACTGCTCCGATAGCCTACCAAGGAGTATGCGAGCATCACCATCGTTACCATCGTATGCCATCGCGACCGCCGAAAGAGCGATAAACGGATACAGGGTACGGAGCGGTTGCGGCATCCGCTCGAACAGATGCCGTAATTGGTCGGGCTTATCCGCTTCGATCGCATAGACGACTGCAATCTCGTTTGCAACCGGTGAAACCGGTGATAATCGCAGTGCTGCTTCGGCTTGCTCGAGTGCCTGGTCTAATTCGCCCCGCCTCCAATGGTATGCTGCGCGTTCGAGAATGTGGGCAACTTTTTCCTTCTCCTCGTCGGATGCATTCCAGACAAAGTACACACTCCCATCGTCGGCGCGACGGAAAAACCGGTCCAGGAGTTTATTGCGTGCAGCCATGCTTCCAACTCTGTGAGCTTCCATCATTGCTAACCTGTTTGGAAGTATCGGCAAGAGCGTGCTTGTACTTGAACG
>JBBIUD010000274.1:0-2724 GCA_037440485.1 Chlorobiota bacterium | reverse complement strand
AAAACGAAGCCGATCACTCCGGCTCTTTTCATCGAGTCTATGAAGCTGCATAGCTGTGCCCAAAAAAGTAGTCTCGATTTATGGCACACGCCACCCCAGACGAAACTCCCATTGCTTCTGCTGACGGGAAAGACTCTGCCCAGGGTTTGCCGTTGCCTGAAATTGCGCTACCAAATTACGCAGCCATTCGATGCCCAGCGTATTGCCCACCGATAAATCGAGCGTGATCTGACTGTTCTGCGCTAAGTCGGCAACCGAGCCGCCGACGGTCACATTCGCCCCAAACAGCTGTCCGGTCAGCATGATCCGAGCTTGCGAAAGACTGGTGACGTCGCTGGAGCCAAAGTCAATATTGACATTCTTGATGACCCCACCCTGCAATGCATTGGTCAAGAACGCCGAGATCGCTGCCGAGCGTGCTGCATTGACACTCTGGTCGAGTGCGCTGGTTGCCATGCTGCCATTGGAACCGGTTGTCAGCTCTTCTTGCGTCCGCCCAAACAACACAAGCAGCAGCGCGTTGGTCATAATTCGCACTGAGTCTCCGCGCGTTCCTGGCGCTGGCTCACCGTTGATCTCGTAGGTCATCCGCAGTCGTGGCTGACGCTTGGTGCCGGTGATAAACAGTATCACGCGATAGGTTTCCCGGCGATTGTCGCTGCCGATGATGCGCTCGCCGGTATAGACAGCCTGCAAGTCCACTTCTGGATTGTCAATGGCACCGGTGGTGAATCGTAAGCGCCCGCCCGCAGCAAACGTGCTGTAGAACTTGTAGGTCGAGCTGGGGTCCACAATGAGCGTACCGCGCAATTCGGTGCGGCGAGTCCCCTCGCGAATAAAGCGCAGGTAGTCGTTGCGATTTTCTTGCTCAACGAATGCTACCAATTGCTCCACACTGGAAAAGTCCATTTTGATGCGCATCTGACGACGAATTTTCACATCCACTGCCGTATAGAGCCGCTCGCTAAAACCAGGCGTGATGCTTAATCGTGTTGCCACTGCTGATAGCATGCCTTTCCGTGGCGGCAGGTCGCCGATTGTTGTATCCTGTGGTTGTGTTACCGTCACCGCATCGGTGATCACATAGCCCTCGCCCGTCTTACGGTACACAAAGCTTGCGGTCTGGACGTTGATTGATGTCGTGGGTGGGAACGAAATATCAGCTTCCTCAATGCGGAGAAAACCGCCCAACCGCGGTTGTTCTATGCGTCCAGACAGATGAAGCCGTCGCATGCGATTGTCTTCTTCCGTCGAAATCACCAGCCGTCCATACATTGTGGTATTGACTGCTGCGGTGGCATTGCTCATCACCAGCAAACCTCGCTCACCCGGAATACGCACGCTAATGTCCAACTCATCTGGCTGGAATCCATCAAACGTTACTGCCCCGCTGATCTGTGCCATGCCACCGACAAGGTCCGCCGGATCATTGAACAGCTCGATCGTATCGAGCCGCAACACATTATCAGCCAGCCGGAGCACACCTCGGCTTCGGTACCGAATGTTAGTTGCTGGCACCAAGAACTCGCAATCATCGTAGCTGGCACTTCCCCGGAAACGAATGGATTTTGGCAACGAACCACTCACCTCAAGCACTGCACGTGCTCGTCCGCGTACCTGCGATAGCGCCGGGAAAAATGGCTCAATGATCGCCAGAGAAATATCGTTGGCTTGAACAATAATCGCGACCGGTTCGTTCTGACGAATCGCAAGCTGCGGTGGCAACACTCCGCAATCGAGTGGCAATGAGTTGATACGAATATCGAGCGCAACGTTCGACGTCCCCGATTCAGCTGGAACGAACACCGTTACAGCGCCCCGCAGGTGCGACCCATCGTAGTTGAGTGTGGCAATCTGATTGCCAATGACGATATCCCCGTATGCCAGGTTGCGTATGCTGCTGGCAATCGAGAACTGCGGCCGAGCCCATTTCCCGTCCAGCTCAACAACGACCGAATCGGCTGTGCCGTCGAGTTGACGGACCAGCTCCAGGCTCTGCAGCGACGGGACTGCCGATAGCTGTATCAAATCGAAATTGCGAACCGCAACGTGGAGTTGATCGGCACCAGCCGGTGATAGAGCGCCAGACGCGTCGAGAAACGCAGAACTTTGCTGGTGTCGGAGCAAAAGCGATTCGATGGTGTACCGACCGTCCTTTAGCTCCATGCGAAGCGGCGCTGCAAGTGCCCACGAAAAATCGCTCGATAGCCCAACGTGCGCATGCTCGACAACGACCGCGTACTGATCACCGCCGAGCGGGGTTATCCTTGCCGCAAGCTGCACAGGCATAGTATTTTCCAGCCATGCCGTATCGGTTGCAATCCGAAGGTGCCTGCCGTCCCAATTCCACACGAATGCAGGACGGACGACGCGGAGCTGCCCAACACGCAGGACTGAATCCACCGCTAAGCGAATTGACGCGTACTCGACATCCGGTTTAGTATCGAGGTGACTGAACCCAACGCGGAGTGCTCCCGTTATCGGCATCGAAGCAAGGTAAAATCCCTCCTGCGTCGAGAAAATGAGCTGTCCAACGGCAATCGTATCGAGTGCAAAAGCGGTTCTGTTGCCGTGCGACGAAAGTGTGCCCACGATCGTTCCATTGGCTTCAATCACAGTCGGCGCCAACAGCGGAGAAAGAAGCGCCATGCTTCGAACGCGAGCAGAAAATTCTATCTCGAGTGTATCGCGTGCTGTCGTTGGAGCAATTGCTGCGGTTGTTTC
>JBBIUD010000273.1:0-2729 GCA_037440485.1 Chlorobiota bacterium | reverse complement strand
AGGACGAATTGTTCACCGCACGCTCAGCCGAGGTACTCCGCGAGCGTGCCGAAGAACAGCTCGACGGACTTGCTACAATCGGCGCTGCAGCCGTGACGTTCTGGGACGAGCGCTACCCGGCATTGCTGCGAGACATTCCCTACCCGCCGGCGGTGCTGTATGTGTGGGGATCGCTCCAACCGCCTTCGTCGCTGGCAATTGCTCTTGTCGGAACGCGACGCTGCACAACCTACGGTCGCCTCTGCGCGGAACGCTTTGCCGGAGACTTTGCTCGCGCCGGCTGCATTATCGTCAGCGGACTTGCCAACGGGATTGACTCGATTGCGCACGCAGCAACGCTCGATGCCGGCGGGATTACCTACGCGGTCATTGCTTCGGGGATAGACCGTATCTCGCCAACATCTGCACGTCGCCTCGCCGAGCGCATCGTCAGCGCAGGCGGCGCGGTTCTGTCGGAGTACCCGCTGGGTACGGTTGCGCGTCCGGGATATTTCCCGCAACGCAATCGCATCATCAGTGGCATTGCCCGCGCTGTTGTGATCATCGAAAGCCGGCGCGAGGGTGGCTCGCTCATCACCGCACATTTTGCGCTGGACCAATCGCGCGACCTGTTCGCCGTGCCTGGCAACATCACGGCACCAACCAGCGAGGGAACCAACCTGCTCATCGCTCGGCAAAAGGCACAAGCCGCCATCAGTCCCGACCAGGTGCTGGCTGAGCTTGGCATTGCAGCGCCTTCGCGTAGCCAGGAAACAACGGTTGAGCTGCTCTCTCCGCTGGAGCAGCAACTGTGGGAAGCGCTTTCGGGTGAACCGCAGAGCGCCGACGCACTGGCAACCACGCTGGGACATCCTGTTGCCGACGTTCTCAGTGCCTTGTTGATGATGGAATTTCGCGGTGCTGTCCGCCAGCTTGCCGGCAAGCAATTCATCCGTGCCGTGTGAAGATCGCGTCTATGCCGGCGGCACATGACCGGCGGAGGAGCCTAACCACTGGAGCTTGACCAGCTCCACCATGCGATCGGTGGCACGAAGTACCTCCGCACGGTACGGCGGTATCTCGAAGACCTCGCCAACGGCGGGAATCGCTCCAGCTTGTTGCAAAATCAATCCACCGAGCGTCTCGTAGTCCTCGCTTTCGGGCAGCGGTACAGGGAGATACTCGTTCAAATCGGCAATCGTCGTCGCTGCCTGGACGATGTAGTCGCTCCGCTGCTGCTCGACGGGTGCCGGTTCCTGGTCGTATTCATCCCGGATTTCACCGACGATTTCTTCGAGCACGTCCTCGAGCGTGACAAGCCCGGCGGTACCGCCGAACTCGTCGCAGACGATCGCCATGTGCACTTGTTCCTGCTGGAATCGGCGCAGCACGTGGCTGAGCAGCTCATCTTCGCTGACGGTCATGGCTGGTCGCACAATGTCTTCCAGAATGATCAAGTGCTTCAAGTGCACCAGCGAGAGCAGATCTTTTGCGTACACAATGCCGACGATCGTATCGAGCGTGCCGCGATAGACTGGCATGCGCGAGTACCCTTCCTCGAGCACAACTTCGAGGATGCGGTCGGTTGGCATGGTCAGGTCCAATGCAACAATCCGTGGACGCGGCACCATGACATGGCGCACCTGCCGCTGGCGAAACTGGAAGATGTTCTCGAGCAATTCGTGCTGCTCTGCTTCGATGAGGCCGCTGCGCTGGCTTTCTTCGAGCAAGTACCGAAGCTCGTCGGCGGAATGAACGTCGCCTTCGCGCGCGGGGGTAATGCGCAGCATGCGCAGGACGCCTTGTGCCAGTCCATTGAGGAGCCAGATTGCTGGCTTGAACACAACGTAGAACGCACGCATCGGCAGCGATACTGCGTATGCGACGCGCTCGCTGTGCTGGATCGCCAGCGATTTGGGCGCTAATTCACCGAGGACGATGTGGAGTACGGTAATGGTCGCAAATGCGATCGGAAGCGACACCCGATGAATGCCCTCGACGCTTGCCTCGATACCCAGAGCTGGCAACACCGAAGCAATCAGCCGCGCTACGACCGGTTCCCCGATCCACCCCAAGCCCAGTGAGGCGAGCGTGATGCCTAATTGCGTTGCCGACAGATACCCATCGAGTTGCGCAATTATCGAGCGCACCAGCCGCGCAAGAATGCTCCCTTCGCGCGCACGAATTTCCACGTGGGACGACCGTATCTTGACCAAAGCAAACTCGGCTGCGACAAAAAATGCGTTCAGCCCAACCAGCGCCAGCGTCAGCAATAGGTCACTTAGCATCGGCACCGACAAACGGTACGCATGGACATACGATAAGCACACGCCGCATGATTACACCTAATCCGAAACTACGATGCCAGATGCAATCGCCCGTGCTTGGTGTGCACCGCACTATTTTCGCTGCAGCACTATCAGGAAACAGCCATTCGATGAATCATCCTGCAAAGCCGCGCGCGGTAACCACACGCCGCTTGCTCGAGATGAAAGATCAAGGCATCAAGATCGTTGCCCTGACCGCCTACGACGCCTTGATGGCGAGCATCTTCGACCAGGCGGGCGTGGACGTCCTGCTGGTTGGCGATTCGCTGGGCAATATCGTCCAGGGACACGAGACGACCATACCGGTCACGCTGGAGGACATCATTTACCACACCAAAGCCGTTCGCCGCGGGACACAGCGCGCCCTTGTCGTTGCCGACATGCCGTTTATGAGCTACCAGGTGCACCCCGACGAGGCATTCC
>JBBIUD010000272.1:0-2742 GCA_037440485.1 Chlorobiota bacterium | reverse complement strand
GTTTGTGATCATTAGCAGCGGCGTTCTCTTTGTCAACATCCTCTTGAACCGGCAACTCACGATCACGCCGGAGGCGATCGTTGCTGCAACGCGATTTCGGCAGCGCCGCTTGGAACGCTCGATGATACGCCGGATCGTGATCCGCCGCGAACGCCCAGGATGGCGACGCATGCCGATCGTGCGTATCTACGTGCGCGGTCGGCGCTTTCCCATACGGCTTCGCCCCAGCGCATACGAGCGTGACCGCGAGCTGACTGAGCTGCTGGCAACCTACGTCTAAGAGTGCGCCGTAATTTTGAGCTGCTCAAAGCAACTCCACCATGTGCATGCCAACCTGTATGCCCACTTCTTTGCGTGCGTGTGACGGCGTCCGTCCCAATTGCGGTGTTGTTGGTGTGTTCAATCATCCCTCAGCGGCAGTTATTTGCTATTACGCGCTCCATGCCTTGCAGCATCGGGGACAGGAAGCGTGCGGCATTGTCGCTGCTGGTACGGACAATGGCAACGGGCGCAATCGTTTCCGATGGCATAAAGCGCGTGGACTTGTGCTCGATGTGTTCAGCGACAGCCGACTCCTGACCGAGCACCTGCGCGGACACGCTGCGATCGGGCATAACCGATACTCGACGACAGGGAGCAACTCCGACGCAAACATTCAACCGTTTGCCATACGGTACCATGCGGGGAACTTGGCATTAGCACACAACGGGAACTTGACCAACACAATCACGCTGCGCCGTGAGCTTCAGGCTGACGGAGCAATCTTTCAGTCCACCTCTGACACCGAGCTGTTTTTACACCTGATCGCACGAAGCAAAGCACCGACGGAACTGGAACGTATTCGCGAAGCACTTCGAACGGCGCGTGGAGCATACTCGCTGGTGATTCTAACCGATACGGCGCTCTATGCTGCGCGCGATCCACACGGCTTTCGTCCCTTAGCAATTGGCCAACTCCGCAATAGCGATGGGAGCACTGCTTACATCGTCGCCAGCGAAACGTGTGCCTTTGACATTGTCGGTGCTGAATATGTCCGCGATGTCCGCCATAACGAGCTGATTGTTATCAATAGCCGAACGGCTACCGACGGTACAATTGAGTCCTACTGCATCGAGGAGGTAACGCCCACAGCTCGGCATTGCATCTTCGAGTACGTGTACTTTGCGCGTCCCGATAGCATCGTCTTCGGACATAGTGTGGATAAAGTGCGCCGCAAGCTTGGCAAAAATTTAGCGCTTGAGCAACCTGTCGAGGCAGGCTCTTTTGATAAAGTCACCGTCATTGCTGTCCCCGATAGTGGTAACACAGCAGCACTCGGCTATGCAAAAGTCAATGCCGAAGAAAATGGCAATCCGACTCGCTTTGAAATTGGCTTGATTCGGAGTCACTACGTCGGTCGCACTTTCATTGCCCCCGACCAGGATGAGCGCGCGCTAAAGGTAAAGGCAAAGTTCAATCCCGTGCGCGGTGTGCTCGAAGGACGGAAGGTTGTCGTCGTTGATGATTCGATTGTGCGGGGGACAACCTCGAAGAAGTTAGTGCAGCTTCTGCGAAGTGCAGAGCCTGCCGAGTTGCATCTGCGCATTACCTCGCCTCCAATTACGCATCCGTGCAAGTATGGGATGGACTTCCCCAGTCAGCAGGAGCTCATAGCCAACCATCATCCCGATGTCGAAAGCATTGGGCGTGCTCTGGGTGTGGATTCACTCGGTTACCTTTCGGTTGACGGATTGCTCGATGCTGTACCGCACCAGGACGGCATTAGCTACTGCACAGCGTGCTTTACGGGCGAGTATCCCGTCGAAATCGAACTCGACATGAGCAAGTACGCTACGGAACAATAACACACGCACGCAGCGACACCACATTCGCCGGTAGCAATTGCAGTTGGCACTGGATTTGCCGATACGATACGGAAACGCACGGTGTCTTTCAATCGCATGGATGATTGGCGCAAACGGATTGCCGATTTAGTGCATACGTACTTCGGCACGCGAAGCCCATCGCGCTCGCGAGTAGAGCTATTCCTCCGTCAACTGGAGCCGCTTGTGGCAGGAGCAAACGTTGAGATTCCTGCTGAAGTACGCGACATCATCAGTAACCTTCAAACGATGACCATCGTGCTGCGCCGATCGCCCAGTGGTGAGCCTGTTTATGTTCTGCGGGAAGGGCGATTAGCCGGAGAACTCCGTACAGAGGCAGTCCGCGGCAAAAGTCCACGCGAGCTGTTCCCACCTGAGGTCAACGCTATTACGCTTCCCATGGTTGCACGAGCGTTCGACGGGGAAGACGTCGAGTTCACGTACACACTCGGCGGTCGAACCTTTCTGACGTTGCTTCATCCCTTCCGCCGCAATGATCAAGGTCAAGTGACCGAGGTTCTCGGCTCGATGGTTGATGTAACGACTGAACGGCAATATGCCCTCGAGTTGGAACACAGCGAACGCCTTTTTCGCACATTGATCGAAAACATGCCCTGCGGTGTGTTGTATGAAGAGTTTGCGCCCGATGGTACGCTTGCCAGAATCGTCGTAAACTCAGAGTTTACGCAGGTGACTGGATACACTCTCGAGGCATACCAGCAAATCACCGCCGACCAGTGGAGCAAGCGGATTCATCCCGATGACTACGATGCCATTGATCAGACCTACCACCAGTGGCTCGATAGTGGGAGCACTGCGCCGCTGCATCTGCAGTATCGCTTTCTCGACCGGCACGGCATCGAGCGATGGCTCGATAACT
>JBBIUD010000271.1:0-2753 GCA_037440485.1 Chlorobiota bacterium | reverse complement strand
ATCGTCGTTTCCCAGTGGTGGGCTGCGGGCAACATTCGAAGCGCGGGGCTATACAGCATGGGACCCAAGCTCACCAGCGTTTATCATGCGGCATTCAAACGGTGCCACGCTGTGCATTCCAACGGTGTTCGCATCCTGGACTGGCGAAGCACTCGATGCAAAACTTCCCTTGCTTCGCTCATTGGATGCTCTCAACAGAAGCGTCCTGCGTGCACTCTCGCTGTTGGGTATTCATGCAAATCGAGCATACGCAACCATGGGCTGCGAGCAAGAGTACTTTCTCATTGACGAGACGTTTTACCACCGTCGCCCCGATTTATACCTGACCGGGCGCACTCTATTTGGCGCCAAGCCACCACGCGGTCAGGAGCTGGATGACCACTATTTCGGCTCTATCCCCGATCGCGTCCTGTCGTTCATGACGGAAGTTGAGCATGCTCTCTACCGGCTTGGGGTCCCCATCAAAACACGTCACAACGAAGTTGCACCGGCACAGTATGAAATTGCGCCCGTCTTCGAGCACGCTAATGCTGCTGCTGATCACCAACACCTAGTGATGAACATTCTCCGAGCCATAGCCCGGCGGTATGGTTTGGTCTGTCTGCTCCACGAGAAGCCTTTCGCTGGTGTCAATGGCAGCGGTAAACATTTGAATTGGTCCATCGCCACCGATACAGGACTGAACCTACTTGATCCGGGCACCGAACCGCAACAAAACATGGTGTTTCTGTTCTTCTGTGCTGCGATGATTCGCGCAGTACACCGCCATCAGGATTTGTTGCGCTATAGCGTTGCGTCTGCCGCGAACGATCATCGCCTGGGCGCACACGAAGCGCCACCAGCAATTATTTCGATGTACCTGGGCGAGGCACTGACCAGCATGTTCGATAGCATTGCATCGGGGACTCCCAGTGCAGCAACAGCCCGCAATGACTTGCTCCAGCTTGGCGCCGCAATCTTGCCACATCTGCCACGCCATGCAACCGATCGGAATCGCACCTCGCCGTTTGCATTTACAGGTTCAAAATTTGAATTCCGCGCTGTAGGTGCATCGCAAAGTGTGTCGTTGCCTGCAACTGTACTCAACGCTATCGCTGCCGAGGCAATTGACCACTTATCACACGAGCTGGAGAGCAGCTTAGCACGCGGCAATGCACTCCCCAAAGCACTCGAAGAAGTTATCACCGGCGTTATCCGGCAGCATCGCGCTATCGTTTACAACGACGACGGTTACTAAGCGCAATGGCATGCCGAAGCGCAACGCCGAGGCTTGCTCCATCTCCGCACCACGCTGGAAGCAATCGAACATGCCTCCAGCCAGAAGAACATCGGACTGTTTTCAATACTCAACATCCTGAGCGAGCGCGAATTCCAATCCCGTCAGGAAATCGCTTACGCACAGTACTTCAAAACCATCAACATCGAAGCAGAAACCACCGAGCGCATTGCAATGACGCAACTCTTCCCTGCATGTATCACCTATCTGCAGAATATCCACCCAACAGGTAGTTACCACCGCGCTATTGGAGCACTCGAACAGGAAATCGCACATTTGACCGAGCAGTTTGGTGATGCATTAGCAGTGCTTCGTCGGCAAAACCGCGAGCTTGGTGGCGAGACTGCGCGTGAGAAAGCATATCACATGGCAGAGAACGTTCTGCCTGCCATGGAGAGTGTTCGCCTCGTTGCAGACCAGCTCGAACGACTCATTCCGGAGCACCTCTGGCAACTGCCGAGCTATCAGCAATTACTCTGGCTCAAGTAGTGCTGGTAATTTTGCATTGTTGCACCACAAACCACTCACATGGAATCACCACCGATCAAGCGCGCACTGCTGAGTGCGTGGGATAAGACCGGCATCGTTGAATTCGGGCGTTCACTTCATCACTTGGGCATCGAAATACTCTCGACAGGTGGGACAGCATCAGCATTGCAGTCAGCAGGTGTTCCAGTTCGGCTCGTCGAACAATGCACCGGTTTCCCTGAATTGCTCGATGGACGCGTCAAAACGTTGCACCCTGTCATTCATGCTGCGATTCTGGCTGGTCGCGACGATCCGACGCACAACGAGCAACTGCGTCGCCATGGGATCGAACCGATTGATCTGGTCTGCGTCAATCTTTATCCTTTCCCTACTGCCATTGAGCAACTATCCGACGAAGCTGAACGCATCGAACTGATTGACATCGGTGGTCCGACGCTGCTCCGAGCCGCTGCGAAAAATTTTCGCTGGGTTGTTCCTCTTTTTTCTGCCGACGACTTCCCAGCAGTGCTCGAGCACATCAAGACAAGTGGAACTGTCCCGTTGGAACGCCGACGAGACCTTGCTGCACGCGCGTTTGCGTACACTGCATGGTACGATTCGCACATCGCACGATACTTCGAGCCGCTTGCACTCAACAGCTCACACTTTACCGAGGCTGCAGAGCGTGCACTGGAGTTACGCTACGGTGAGAATCCACACCAGCGCGCAACACTATTCGGCTCATTTCACCGCTACTTTACGCATCATCACGGGAAGGAGCTTTCGTATAACAACTTGCTCGACCTCGACGCTGCCATTGGTGTGGTGCTGGAATTTTCTGATCCCACGGTCGCAATCATCAAGCACACGAATCCATGCGGTGTCGGAAGCGGCGAATCGCTTATCGAGGCGTGGGACAAAGCCTACGCAACCGATACAGTTTCACCATTTGGCGGGATCGTTGCGACGAACGTTCCAATTGACGAGTCGTTTGCTGCTCACGTACACC
>JBBIUD010000270.1:0-2764 GCA_037440485.1 Chlorobiota bacterium | reverse complement strand
GGACGCTTAATGGATAGTTCAGTTATTGTCATTGGTTCACCTCGTAGGTACGTCGGAGAACACGTGCGCCATCGGTTAGGATGTTGTTGCCAGTAACGACAACAGATTCGCCGGCGCGAAGTCCGTCGAGTACGATAACCGAGCCATTTCGTTCAGCGCCACAGCGAATTATCCGCTCTAAGGCTATGTTTTTTTGTGTATCGACTACGAAAACTTTCGCACGCTGGAGACTACCGATAATTGCATCGCGAGGGACGGTTAGCCCAATAAGCGGAGTAAGCTCGAGAAATCGAACACGAACGAACATTCCTGCTTTGAGGTCATCCTGAGTTGGTGCAACGGTAACTTCAACAGGGAACGTATGTGCCTCCGATGCTTTCGGTGCAATCGCTGTGACGCGACCACGAAATGTTTTTCCTGGCCTCACATCGCTGCGAATTTCCACCGGACTACCTACCTTAATCGAGAAAATGTCCGATTCGCTTACATCGAGCATTACTTTCAATTTTGATGCGTCAACGATCTCGCAAATAATCGTGCCAGGATTAACCGTAGCACCGACATCAACTTTTTTTGCAGTAATAACGCCGCTGATCGGAGCTTTGATCCGTGTGTCATTGAATGCGCGTCGGGCTTGAATAAGCTGAGCCTCGGCGAGCCGATATTGCAGCAACACCTGTTCCCACTGTGCGTCGGGTACCGATTCTTTTTGCTTAAGAAACCAATAGCGAGACGAGTCGCTTTTTGCTTTGGCGTAGTTCGCTTCAGCGGTTAAAAGCTGTGCCCGTCGTATTTCGTCATCGAGAATTGCGAGCACATCACCTTGTCGGACGTACCGACCAAGTTCAAGGTTGGATTGAATGATGCGACCATTAGCTTCTGAAGCCACCTGGACAACGTTGTTAGCGCTAACGGTGCCGACTAATTCAAGGGTGTTTTCGAGTGTATCCCAGCGGGCAAGTGTTGTGACAACCGGAACGATGGTCTGCAACACGTTTTCGCTGCGGCGCTGTTCGAGTGTACGTTTGTTATTTGCTAAAACGGCAACGATGATTCCGGAAAGCACAAGGAATGCTACGATCCACTTCCAACGTTTCATGAATAGAGTAACGAAGTTTTACTTACCGAGTGAATTGAGGAAACGTGCTTTTGCGAGCATATAGTCGGCGCGCGCACTGATTTCTGCTGTACGTGCTTGCAAGAGCAGTGACTCAGCTTCGAGAACATCAGTGCTGGTTGCAACACCAGCAGAGAAGCGGTTGGAAACGGCTGCATAGTTCTCTTCAGCTTGGAGAACTGCTTCATGCGCCACACTTATTCGTTCGCGGGCAGGACGAAGCATGACGTAATTCTGCGTGATTTCGACCGAGGCATTTTCACTGAGCAGGTTAGTGGTTGCGCGAGCTTGCTCGTATTGGGCGCGTGCCTGCCCGACCTGGTACTGTGGCTGAAGCCAGTTCCAGAGATTCCAATTCAAACTAATGCCGACATCCCAGGTGCCGTCAAATTGCTTGCGGTTGGGCAGAATTCGCTGGTTCGGGTTAGCAAGCAGGTACCCTGCATTGAAGGCAATGGTAGGATACCATGCTGCATTAGCTGCTGTGATCAGAGCCTCCGAAGAGCGAAGGCGGGTTTTGCTGGCAACAAGATCGGGACGATTGTTGAGCGCTTCCTCGAGCAGTTGATCGAGATTCGTATCAATGGTATCGTCGGTTGTCGGTTCCGTTGCTAAAACAAGTTTGGTCGAAAGCGGCACACCAATGAGATTATTGAGCTGTACGACTAAACTGCTCTCTTGTGCCTCTAGATCGAGTGCCTGCGCGCGCGTATTGGAGTGTTGAACCCTCAACTTCAGCACATCGTTGGAAGTCACAAGACCTGATTTCAGGAGATTCTCAGCATCACGAACCCGTGCATCGAGTTGCCGGAGTGTTTGCTGGATTGCCTGGAGTGTTGCACGGAGTTTGTAGAGATTCCAGTACAGCGTGCGAACAGTCAGTCGAAGTTTTAATTCGTCGCTTCGATAGTCATCCGTGGCAGCTTGCGCTTGAAGCGATGCAGCTTCTTCGTTAGCAGTTATTCGTCCGCCAGCAAAAAGAACTTGCTGGAGTTGCACTCTCAGTTGGGTTTGATCAAGGATCACCGGTGCAATTGTCACTGGTTGCGCACCGGGGAACGGTGGCGTAAACTGAAATGGTGGAACGGGTGATAAGTGTGAATAGCCTGCCTGAAATGCCAGGCTTGGCAGTTTTGCGGTGGCTACTTCGCTTGTGCGAAGTTGAGCTTGTTCAACCCGGAGGCGGCTTGCTTGGAGCAATTTGCTTGTTTGGATTGCGCGTTGTTCAGCGTCGTCGAGTGTTAGCGTTAGTGGTGTTTGCGCTAATGCGGCGATTGAGAGGAAGCAAGCAGTGGTGAAGCGGATAATCATGCGGTGAAACATCAAACATTGGTTTGAAACCGCGTGCTATAACGAATAGGCAATTCGAATAGTTTCATCAGCACGATTTGCCAAGGTATCTCGGCGTGCTGTAGTAGTTTCGAATGATGAAAAAGTTTAGTCCATACTACTTCCTCCTTCTAGCAGTTTTTACCGCGCTTACGGACTCACTTGCTCAGGAGAAGCTGCTTGTCCAATTCCGCAGCGCTGATGCATGCGAGCGCTACCTTACGCGTCTGCCGAACGCTCATGCACTGGTTTCTCGTAGCACGGTGAGCAAAAGCCCCTTGCTCCAGAGTACTGCAGTCCCTCAGGCTGTTTTAGGTT
>JBBIUD010000269.1:0-2794 GCA_037440485.1 Chlorobiota bacterium | reverse complement strand
ATCGTTTTTCCGCGGTGGCAGCTACCGACTCTGCAGCTCAGTCTGTGGATGTTGTGTTTTCTATCTACAATGGCTCGGACCTGCATGCGTGCTACCGCATTCCCAAATTCCGTATCAAACCCAGCCATGAAACA
The DNA here is from genome assembly GCA_037440485.1 of Chlorobiota bacterium. Classification (GTDB taxonomy): domain Bacteria; phylum Bacteroidota; class Ignavibacteria; order Kapaibacteriales; family NICIL-2; genus NICIL-2. The sequence goes on along the minus strand of JBBIUD010000269.1, from coordinate 2,660 downwards.
GTTCAACGCCTTGTTGAAATTTTTGGGGCGGGAAACATCCGACTTTCCGTAATAGAGCTGTAGAACTCAACTCAATTTCTTATGCGAAGCGACGATACATCCAGTGCCCATCGTGCCGGACGGTGGCAGCCACAAACACCCAATTTCCGTGCAATCATTTCTGCCTGTCTTGAGCGTCAGCATTTCATGAAACATCTTGGCTGCACGCTAACGACAATCGAGCCTGGTTACGTTGAGGCTGCCCTGAAGATTAGCACTGAACATCTCCAGCATGATGGTGTGGTTCATGGTGGCGTCATCGCAACAATTGCTGATGTTGTTGCAGGTTTTGCTGCCTATACGTTGGTCAAAGAGGATCAATTCACCGTTACCGTTGACCTCATGGTCAGCTACCTGGAAGCAGTACAAGGAACTCAACTCCGCGCGTGCGGCGCCGTCGTCCGACACGGTCGGACACTCAGCATGGCTCAGGCAGAGATTTTCACGACTACCGACAGCGGCAAGGATCTGCTTGTGGCTATTGCGCAGGCAACATTTGCCATACGCTCACGGCAGTAGAATTTATCTGGATGCATAATGCAATTAGCCACGACACTATTTCCCAATTGGCTTGAGTGTGCACTTGCATCGCCGCTTGAATTTTTGGGTGATACCCAACATGATCAACAGCTTCCAACATTACTTGCACGAGCTGAAGTAGAAATCGAGCTTCGACGCTACGCTAATGCCCGAGCCATTGCAGCGACAATAGCAGAACATCCTCAGCGACAACAACTCGAATACCGCTGTCTCATCCTTTCCGGAAATATAGCCGAAGGTTTGCACTGTTTCCAAGACGCACTCGACTGTTGCAATGACTCAAGCACGGCGCTCATTCATTTCCAATGGGCGAAGGCGCTCGAGATGATCGGGAATTATGGTGATGCTCTCAACCATTACCTACAAACACTCAAACAACTCGACGCCAACGATTGTACTGGGCTGGTCTATACGCACAGTTGCATTGCGCGTATTCAGCAACAGCTTGGTGACCATCACAGTGCGCATCAAACACTTCAACACGCCGCAGACGCTGCCCAGACCTCGCAACTCCACCAGTATATCGAAACGCAAAGAGCAGCACTCCTTGTGGCAACCGATGCTGCACAGAATGCAATTGAGGTCCTCAACAGCATCCGGACTACAGCGTCAAATTCCTCAGCAAATGCACTCATGACGATTAGCCAAGAGCTTGTTCTCGTCCGTGCATACCTTCATCTTCAGCGCTGGGATGATGCTGGATCGCTTGCAGAAGCACTGATAACCCGTACCGGTGAATATGCACTTCCCTATCATTCGGCGGAAGCACATTACCTGTTTGCCCAAACTTTCGGTGAGCAATCATCACCGTATTACAGTCCGCCACTTGCAATTGAGCAATACAAGCGTGCATTACGGCAAATCAAACACATCCCTGCTGGTCCGTTGCATGCTGAGCTACACTTCGCACTGGCAAATATCTATCGCTCGATTGGTCATCACCGAAATGCATATACCCATCTTGAACAGTACAGTTCTCACATAACGAAATCGCTGTCGGTCCAATCGCTCCACCGTGTCAAGCAAATCGAAATCAAGATTGCGACCGAAAGCATACGGCTTGAGCTTCAGAACTGGGAGCGACGCTATGGAGAACTTCTGCAGAAACTATCCGAAGCACAGCAGACCGTCGAGTCAACAAAAAAGCTCTTGGATGAACAAATCGCTTACCTTGGCGTCGTCGCCCATGACTTGAAAAACCCACTGGCAGCAATCATGATGAGCGCCTCGATCCTCGATCGCTATGGCAATAAGCTCAGTAAGGAAGACCGTGATAAGCACATCCACAACATAACCCGCACAACTGAATGGATGAAGGGACTCATCACAAGTTTGCTCGATTTCACGGCTCTTTCGACCGGACGACTCAAATTAGCGATTGAATCTGTACATGCAACGATGATCATGGATACCGTTATCGAAGCATATCAACTTCGAGCCTTAGCAAAATCACTAACGATTCATAAAAAGTATCCCGCTGAAGATATCTACGTTCTCGCCGATAGCCAGAGACTGCAAGAATGCCTCGATAATCTCTTATCGAATGCCATCAAGTACTCACCGCTTGGTCGAAACATTTATTGCATCGTCGAAAATCGAGGGACTCACATTCGTTTTGCAATCCAGGACGAAGGACCCGGTCTGACGGCAGAAGAACAACAAGCTCTATTCCGGCAGTTCTCGCGTGCTCGCTCATACGACACTGGTAGTGAAGGTGGAACTGGTTTGGGGCTAAGTATTGTTAGACGTTTCGTCGAAGCAATGAACGGTACCATCTCCTGCGAAAGTGCTCCAGGCTGCGGCAGTACATTCGTTATTGAATTACCGTTGGCAGCAACGCAAAATGGTGCTGTGCATGGCTCGCAGTCACTGACTGCAGCCCCGCAACGCGCGCAGATTCAATGATGCGGCATGTTCATTTGGTCTATCCATAGCGCTTGATGGCAGCGTAATTTTGTATGATTGATTTTTTTGGCATCGTCATTACAATCATCCCGCCCGAAAAAAAATGGCTCTCTACATAACATCGGACTGCATCAACTGTGGCGCTTGCGAACCTGAATGCCCCAATACAGCGATTT
>JBBIUD010000268.1:0-2806 GCA_037440485.1 Chlorobiota bacterium | reverse complement strand
ACCATCGTCGCCTATGCACAGTTCGGTGGTGCAGCCGGGTATATCTCGGCGATTGGTTGTGATGAAAACGGAGCATTTTTCGCTGATGAATTTGAGCGGCTTGGCGTAGCGCTCTTTGCTGCACAGATTGATGAAGAGCCGACCGGTACCTGTGTGGTGCTGATTACTCCTGATGGCGAACGCACAATGCAAACATGCCTGGCTGCAAGCGACCGCTATGAACGCTCGATGCTCGATCCAAGTCTGTTGGATTATACCCAGTGGCTCTACATCGAGGGATATAAGTTGACAAGCCCTGAAGGTGCTGGAGCTGTTGAATACGCCATTTACAATGCACGAAAGCGACAGGTGCAGGTAGCGCTGAGTTTTTCTGATGCGTTCGTCGTTACAGCATGTCATGATCATATCGAGGAGCTGCTCAATACGGTGAATTTGGTTTTCTGCAACGATCGTGAGGCGTGCGCCTTTTTCGGTACCGATCACATTGAGGAAGCTTATGCTGCTCTTTGTAGCCGAGTCAAGAATGTTGTGTTCACACTTGGTCCCCAGGGTTCGCTTGTGCATGTTGCTGGAGTTGAGGCACGTATTCCTGCATATCCAACAACCGTGGTAGATACCAACGGAGCCGGTGATATGTACGCTGGAGCGTTTTTATTTGGAATGCTCCATGGGTGGGGAATCGAACGTGCCGGTCATGCGGCATCGCGTGCAGCAGCACAGATAGTTGCGCAGTACGGTGCGCGATACCACGGCGATCATCGCGCGCTGTGGGCAGATGGACTTCAGCGTTCTGGTGAGTCACTCGTTGATCCCATTTCGCCGTTGAATCCTGCCAGTAATTCGCCAAGGTGATTTTCAAGCGACTTGTAGAGACCAACGCTGTTGCCATTCCATAGCGAAGCAAAGAGGAATCGCTCACCGCTGGCAGCGCGAACGATACCCGCAAGACCGCTCACGTTGCGATGCGTGCCGGTTTTCCCCGCGAGATTCCCTTCGGCATTAGTTCGTCGCATGCGACGCTGCAAAGTCCCGTCAACACCGGCAATTGCCAGCGTTTGGAAAAAACCTTCTCCCCACGGTTGTCGCGCGCAATATCGGAGCATGCCGATAAGCGAGGCTACTGTCACCCGATTTCGACGCGATAGACCCGAACCATCGAAGAGCAGACATCCTTCGGATCCGGCGCCAATGGTATCAAGCAAGTGGGCTACCGTGCGGAATGCGTGGACGTTGCACGCAGTATTACCGCAGCAATAGGCTCCGAGAATTTTCATCACGTGTTCGGCGATAAAGTTATCGCTGTTCTTATTGCACAGCTCAACAAGTGCCGAGAGCGGACGTTCCAGGGCGGTTAGTTCTAATGCTTGTTTTGGTGCCGAACCTAACGAAACTCGACCGTCGAACGCAATACCGCTGGCATTGAGACAACGCTCGAGCGCTCCCGCCGTGACCAGTGGTGGATTGAGCATTAGCACGGAAAATGAAACACTCGAATTCGCTCGTGGAGCGCCGAATACACGAATGAGTTGCTGCCCGTGAGCAGTTAGTGTGGTTGTGATGCGCACCGGCTGGACAGCATGTGCACGACGGCTGTGCCGCGCTTTCTGCCGCAGCAGAATGCGATCCCCATAGCGCTGCCGTAGCTTGAAACGTTTTTGGTTTGTTGGTACGCGTGGTACCGGGAGCGCAGACCATTCGACGGAAAGACCTCGACCCGACGGCACCGTCTGAACGCGAACACGATTGCCAGTACTTCGCGAAACAATCACTGTGATTTTGTTGCCCTCGATACCTAAGGCAGTGACCGGTGGAAGATTTTCCATGCGCTCTAAATCGCCACTGTACTGTTGGCGATCGCTGACCGGATCAAAATATGTTGCATCGGCGATGATGTCGCCCTGGATGCGACGCACACCCATGGTGCGAAGCTTTTCAGCGAGCATCTCCAGATCACTGAGGGTCAGTAAACAATCACCATGCCCGACCACATAAAGGTTGCCGCTAAGTGTTCCATTCTGGATTGTCCCATCGGTTGCAAGAACCGTTCGGACTTGGAAGTCCGGTCCCATGGTTGCATACGCTGCGGCGGTGTAGAATAGCTTCGTAAGCGATGCAGGTACGAGTGGATGACTGTCACCGCGACGAAAAATCATCGTGTCGCGGTCGAGAGAATAAACAGCAATACCGTACCGTGTCGAGCGAAGCTGGGGAGTTGCCAGCAAGTCTTGAATTTGTTGTACCAATCCGCTAAAGTCCTGTTGGCTATCGCGGGCAGCATTGGTTGTGTTATGCGTGTCGTCAGAACTCTGGGTCCAACCAAGAAGTAGAATGCACACTGCAACAAGGACCGACAGGTGCAATCTGAGTAGCCGTTGCCGATGTGGGAGCGAAGCTCTCTCTGCTCCAGATACACGGCATTGCTGGAACCGGATTCTCATCAGCGAGTCAGGTCGTTGTAAAAGAGTATCACCATCAACGCCAGTATGAGAGCAACGCCAATCTGTTGGTAGGCGAGTTTGACTTTGGTCGAAAGTTCGCGACCGAGTATGCCCTCGATGATCACAATCACTAAATGCCCACCATCGAGAGCTGGAATGGGAAGAGCATTCATCACAGCAAGAGTCAGCGACATGATTGCCATAAAGCTCAAGAATGCTGCAATACCAACATCGGCTGTCTGCGTTGCCATACGGGCAATCATAATCGGGCCGCCGGCTGATTGCTTGAGTGATTGTTCGCCGGCAATCAATAGTCCGATTGAACGAATCAACATCGTCGTGTAAGACCAAAGCTGCTCAGCACTGAC
>JBBIUD010000267.1:0-2813 GCA_037440485.1 Chlorobiota bacterium | reverse complement strand
GGTAAGCTCTTCGACTATCGCAGTACACGTCCGGGTACTGTCCTCGATGCCAGTATAGACCGTGATGGGTGGTACACGATTCGTGTGCTCCGTGAAGGAGTCACACTCCGCACAACAGAACCGCAGCTTTTGGGGATGTTTGAAGGAATTGGATTAGCCTCACGGATCTTTCGTGATTCGGTGTACATTACCTCGTTGGTGGTGCGCGACGTTCTCAAACAGCCTATCGTCCAAGTTCGGAATGGAATGCTGACGCTCGGAACGTATTGTTTCCCGCGAGAAGTTGTGCTCACCGCCGGATCCATGGTGATGGAACTCAATCCCAATCCAGCAACCGACGAAGCAACTCTGATAATCCGCAAGCCTATGCAAGGGCTGTATGCTGTCGAACTTTCCAGTCTCAGTGGTGCAGTGCTCCTCCGCCGAGTGATGGAGTTGCCAGCAGGTGATCAGGCCATGATTCCGCTGCCACTGGATGCGATGCCGAGTGGTGTCGTCGTAGTCGTTCTGACAACGCCGGCTGGCACCTATCGAACATTTCTGGCTGTGGCGAAGTGAGATTTTCTCTTCCGTGGTAAGTGGGATGGGGTTATTCTGCCTGCGGTGCGGGTGCATCGAAGCAAGGTAATACGTGCAGCCGGACAGGTTCGAAGGCATTGCTACCAATTTGGCAACGCAGAACTAGTCACGTTCTGACCGCTGCACACGTGTTCATAGGAAAGGCTGGTATATTTGCCTTGCTTTTCCACAGCTTTGCATGCAGCGTGCATGAAGATAGCCTTTTGGCTTGTGCTCATCAGTATTGGTCTCTGGGCACAGGAGCATCCCCAGCCGTGGCTGTACATCGGCGGATGGATAGCCTACCAAAACAACATTCAATCAGCCGATTTCCAGTCGCTCCCTAATGCGTTCCGGTGCGGTCCGAACTATACGACAGGAACCGGTGGTGTGCTGACGGCTGGACTGCTTGCAACATATCCGCTCACTGACATTGTCGCCGTTGAACTCCGTGCTGGCTATGCTCCTCTGAGCGGACGACTCTTCCGGAATGAAACCATTGGTAATACTGCCGACATCGGTGGGGGAAATCAAACAACCACAGTGGAGGCGATGCACGAACTCTTTACCACATTTCCTGCACTCACAGCAGAGCCAGTCCTCAGCGGTGTACTCTTTCGGCGTGTCCGCATTGGCATTGGGGTGCGTCTGTCGTATCTCCTCGATCACACGTTTCGCCAGACGGAAACGTTGACCCAACCAGACTATGTCTTTTACCTCCCTGACTCATCGCGCCAGCGCAACGTTACCAGCGGACGTGTGGGCAATGTCTATCCCGCGCAATTTCACTTGAGTTTTTCGGCAGGCGTGGACTTCCCGCTAACGCCGGAGATCACACTCACGCCAGAGCTACGGTATTACTACCCGCTGGTGCCGGTCACACGCGATGTCCAGTGGCAAATCGCACCAGTCGCCATTGGTGCCAGTCTCCGCTATGCGCTCTATCCACCACCACCGCCACGGTATTTTTTCGACACGGTGTACGTCCGCGATACAAGCACGATCGCACTCGTTGGGTTAGAACGGGAAGAGGTCGTCCGAACTTTTGCAGATGTCTCGACGCAGCAACGGACGGAAAAGCATGGGGAGCAGGACTTCATCTACTCGACCACAACGATCACCGAACGTTACCAGCGTCGCGTCCCGCGGGCAGCGCTCCTGGCGGTTGATGTGGTGGTACGCCCGTTGAGTAGCGATGGAACACCGCTCGACAGTATGGCAAAAGTTGTGATCGAAGAAACAGAGGTCGAGGAGAGTTTCCCGTTGTTACCGCAGGTTTTTTTTCCGGAAGGGAGTTCTACGCTTGAGCTGAGCCGCCTAACTCTGATGAATGCTGCCGATACTGCTGATTTCGATGAAAAACGTCTTCCTCCCGCAACGCTCGAGATTTATCGGCATGTCCTCAATATCATCGGGAAAAGGATGCACCAATTTCCCGACGCACGGTTGATGCTGACCGGCACAAATTCTGCCGTTGGTGTTGAAGCGGGTAACCTTGCGCTGTCGAAAGCACGAGCGACTGCAGTGCGCGATTATCTTGTCAATGTCTGGGGAATAGATCCCAGTCGGATAACCGTTCAAGCCAGAAATTTGCCAGCATCACCGTCGAACAATGCAACACCCGAAGGGCAAGAAGAAAACCGCCGCGTTGAAATCAATGCAAGCCGCCCGGAGATACTCCGACCGGTGACGATATCGAATGTGACCGTCAGCGCAACTCCGCCATTGATTGAGCTAGTACCCTCGGTTCAGTCCGAAGCGGGAATTGCTCAGTGGACAGCAACGATTGAGCAAGATAACCGTCGGTTGCGAAGCATCAGCGGTGAGTCATCCCAATTGGAACCATATCGCTGGCACGTTACCGAGCAACCCTATCCAAAACTTGACGAACCGGTCACCGTGACATACACTGTCCGAGACCGGACCGGACAAACCGTGGAGAAAACGGTCCAGCTCGATGTCCAGCAATTGACTATCCGCCAGAAGCGATTCGAACAGCGGGATGATAAGCGCATTGACCGCTTTTCGCTCATCGTCTTCGACTTCAACAAAGCCGATCTCACACCGATTCATCGGCAGTTACTCAGCGACGTGAAGTCGCGCATACAACCGCAATCGAAAGTTGTCATTGCTGGCTATGCGGACCGTAGTGGTGACCCTGACTACAACCGCGAACTTGCTCGTCGCCGTTGCATAGAGGTTCAACGTGCACTAGGCATACCCGCTGAGTCAGTCAGCATCGAACCAGTCGGGAG
>JBBIUD010000266.1:0-2829 GCA_037440485.1 Chlorobiota bacterium | reverse complement strand
TTCGGTCAACAGTGCACTCATCGAGCTTCATTCCAGACTTGAAACCCTTGCCCAGGCATTACGAACAATTGAGCACAACCGTATCGAGGACGCTGTACGCACACACCTAACCCAGCTCCTGGAAAATCGCCTCAGCGATCACTCACAATCGAACCCCTCACAGTTCTGATGCGGCGCCGCAGTATTGAAATCTACCTCGTGCTTTACCTGGCAGCCTTGATGCTCTTGCTGTCTGATTCTCCCAAGCGTGAAACTGATCTTGCCAGTACAGTGTTGCGCAACCTCTTCGCCTCAACTTTTACATTGATCACCGAAAAATCCACACTACTATGCCGCGCCTGGCTCGAGCACGATTCGGTTACGTTTATCCACTTCGACAGCACCAATACGATTATTCCCACCGGATTGGTCAACAATGTCCGCTACCGCGTCATCGCTGAAGATCAAGCAACATCGGAGCAGTATGTACTTCCAATCGGCACCACTACACGCATAAGCGCTATTGCTATCGCCCTCGACCAGATCGGACAAGCTCTCCGTTTACGCTGGTACCTGACTGCTGCAGAATCGAACGCCCGACTATTCCGCATCCGTGTCGAAGCACTCGCTCAACCTCAACTTCCCTCATCGTTGGCTCCAGAGCAGCGGGAACAACTTCACTCACTCCTGGCAAACGGCGATCATCATCTGAAAAGCGAAGCCTCGTTTATGCTCGGATACCTTCCGCAGCGACCATCGCAGGGTCAGCCAGTGCCCTCGCCGGTTGATACAACCATCGTTGCTCGATTAGAGGCGCTGATTGCACAGCGACAGCCCCAACCTGAATTGGGAAGTTTTGCTCTTGTTCCAGCGCACAGCACTGTTCGCACGATTCCCTACGTTCAATGGGAAAATCGAATTACGATCTATGGCGCCGCACCGCTTCGCGACATAGCCCAACCACCGCAGGTCAGCGGTATTCCATCTGCATTTGTGACCATTGAAGGCAACGACATCGTCGTGCGAAGTATTAGCACGCAAGCATCCAGTGCAAACGTCCGCGTCAGTCTCACGCGTCGAGACGGGGCACAAGCCAGCACAACTTTCAGCGTTATCACTCATCCTCTGCAGCCAGCAATTGTGCCTCCAGTAATGTATCCGGGCATCGAGTATCGCTTCATTCCGAACCTAACGAACCTTTCTGGCATTGACACCCGCGCACTACTTCGCGACGAACAGAACATTATCCGTGCAAGCAGTAGCGGTGAACCAATGGTGTTTACACCGACGCTGAGCGATACAGGTCGAACATTTTACTTCGAACGCTATGCGGGGAACGATCGCATCGGACAGGTTTTGGCAATAGCGTGCGAAATGTACCCACCGCCAGACATTATCAGCGTTCGTCAGGAAAGCGAGCGAGTGTATCTGGTCGTTTGCCGTGGCTACGGTCTGGCTAATGACATTCGTTCGCGGTTGCGATTGGAAGTGGATCCACCTGGTACAGCGCGTGTTCAGGAGCTATACGGTGACTCAAGCTACGATCCTGAGCTTCACGCGCGGCTACACCAGTTTCGTGTTCAACTGACCAGCACAGCACCAGCTAAAATTGCTGCGGTTAATGGGTACCAGCGACGTTCCCTTTGGCGCGACTTATCGCCATAATCCGTTGCTGCTCTTGCAGAGCCTGATAATAGCGCAGAACATTGTTCTTGTGCTCAGTGTATGAGCGCGCAAAGCGATGCGTACCACTGCTATCACCAATGCTACAGAAGTAAAGGTAATCGTGCTGCTCGGGGTCCAATACAGCATCAATAGCAGCAGTGCTTGGTGCCTTAATGGGTCCAGGAGGTAGCCCTGCAACGTAGTACGTGTTATACGGATGCGCGACCCGATAGTCGCGATAGGTCAACCGGCGCGCTGGAAACCCAACCGCATACTGCACCGTCGGATCAGCTTCCAGCTTCATGCCTCGGCGGAGACGATTCCAGTACACACCAGCAATTCGCCGATATTCACTGGGGTTGCGCACCTCACCTTCGACAATGCTGGCAAGCGTCAGCACCTGATAACGGCTCAAACCACAGGCAGCCGCTCGATCGGCAAATCGCAATGCCCAGATGTGCTCGAAGTGCCGGACAATACGCTTGAGAGCATGCGGGACTGGCTCTTGTTCAAACAAATCGTACGTTGCTGGCATAAGATACCCCTCCAACGACCGTGCATCCGATCCAAGTCCCCATGCTTGCGCTAACGTATCACTGCGCAGTAGTCGGAGTACACGCACCGAATCCTCATCAAGGCAGCGCGCAATCATGCCCGCAATTCGGACAACTGTTTCTCCTTCACTTATGGTGAACCGTCGAATGAGACGGTTGCGACCGCGAAGGAGATTTTCAAACAACGCGGCATGTGTTAGGTCTGGCATCAGCTCATACGACCCCATTTTGACCGAGAGCGGGAGGAACTGACTGACCACGCGAGACGACAGGCGCCAGAGCCACGGGAACCGAATCGCTCGCCGAGCTTCAAGGTTCGTGACGACATTATCAATTGTTTCTCCCTCTGGCACGAACAAAACTTCTCGCCTTTGAACCGATAACCGCGACTGCAGCAGCCACACCACGATACCTGCTGCCAGGATCAGGAGCCCAACACCAATCAAGAGGAACTGTCGAAGTACTCGGACCATGTTTTATTTCGACGAAGGCAGATATTGTGCAAAAAAAATTACACGCCTGCTGTAGTTTTGCAAGAGCCTGCCTGTTATACCAACACCTTGCGCACCACGTGCCTCAAGCGGGCTCCATGCGGCTCAGCAGCAGTGCATATCTACGTAGTCACCTGTCA
>JBBIUD010000265.1:0-2853 GCA_037440485.1 Chlorobiota bacterium | reverse complement strand
AATCGGCTTTACGTTTGTGATAGTCGCCGTCACTTGCTCGGAGTCGTCCGTCTCCGTACGCTGATCTTGGCTGATCCTTCGACGGCCGTTGCCGAGTTGATGGAGGAAACTCCGCGGCTATCCGCCTTCGATGATCAGGAAGCTGCCGTCCGCATGATGGAAAAGTTCGATCTATCTGTCCTGCCAGTTGTTGACTCAAATGGCGTTCTGGTGGGAATCGTCACATTCGACGACGTACTCGACGTCGCAGAAAAAGAAGCCACCGAAGATATCCAAAAACTCGGTGGTATGGAAGCTCTCGATATCAGTTACCGTGCAACACCGGTCGGCGTACTCATCCGCAAACGTGCTGGATGGCTTACTGCGCTCATGGTGAGTGAGATGCTGACGACGACGGCTCTATCGGTGTTCGAAAAGGAGATCGAGAAGGCGGTTGTGTTGGTTCTCTTTCTGCCACTGGTGATTTCATCGGGGGGAAATTCTGGCTCTCAAGCTGCAACGCTGATAACTCGTGCCCTTGCGCTCCAAGAGATTTCTTCCCGCGACTGGTGGTTTGTCTTGCGGAGAGAGCTGTTCTCAGGCTTAGCGCTCGGGAGTATTTTGGGTTTGCTCGGGTTTCTTCGGATTGAATTGTGGACATTATTGTTCGGACCAGTGTACGGAGAACACCATTTTCTCATCGGATTGACCGTGGGGCTTGGATTAGTCGGCATTGTGCTCTGGGGGACAACAATCGGTGCGATGCTCCCACTGCTGCTCTATCGCCTCGGCTTTGATCCTGCAACATCATCGGCACCATTCATTGCAACGTTGGTGGACGTAAGCGGGATCATCATCTACTTTGTGGTAGCGCTGTTCATTCTGGGGGGAACGTTGTTATGAGTCGGTCGCTGTTTGAGGAAATTTCTCAGCTACGCACCGAACAGCTCAATCCCGCATCGGCAGCAATTGATACGCTTGCGACGGAAGATTTTCTCCGCTTGATGAACGATGAAGATCAAAAGGTTGCACTTGCAGTTCGGGAAGAAATACCAGTGATCGCTCGAGCAGTTGATGTTATAGCGACGGCATTTCGGCAGGGAGGCAGGCTTATTTACGTCGGTGCAGGGACAAGTGGACGTCTCGGTGTGCTCGACGCTGCAGAGTGTCCACCTACATTCGGCGTACCGCCGAGCATGGTGCGCGCTATTATCGCCGGCGGTCAAGCGGCAGTCTTTGCTGCCCAAGAAGGTGCTGAAGATGATGAGCAGGCAGGAGCAAGGGCAATCGCGGCAGAACATGTTACCGATAGCGATGTCGTCTGTGGTATCAGCGCATCCGGTCGCACTCCGTTCGTTGTCGGTGCACTGGCAGAGGCTAAACGGCGCAGAGCATGGACAATCCTTGTATCAACCAACGATCGCAGTCAGATCGAGCAATGTGGCGTGTGCGCAGACTTGATCATTTCACCCAATGTTGGTCCGGAAATTATCGGCGGTTCGACTCGGCTCAAATCGGGAACTGCACAAAAGCTTGTCCTGAACATGCTCACGACCGCATCAATGGTTCGTATCGGGAAAACATACGGCAATATCATGGTTGACCTGCAACCATTGAGTGCTAAACTGCGAGAGCGCGCCAAAGGGATTGTGATGCGAATCAGTGGCTGCGATTATCAGACTGCCTCATCTGTCCTCGAGCAAGCACACGGGAATGTCAAAGTCGCACTTGTGATGATTCTGGCGGAGTGTGACCCTGAGCGCGCGCTTTTTTTACTCGAACAATCGCACGGTAGCGTCCGTCGTGCTGTACAGATGCATAATGCACCGTAGCAATAATCGTCTTGCGAGTCTGCTATCCATTGCCTTCGTCAACTTGACATGAACTTTTTCAACGCTGCATTCGATGTCCTGTTACACCTTGATCGTCACGTAGCCGACCTTGTCGCATGGGGTGGTGGTTGGACGTACCTGGTGTTATTTCTTGTCATCTTTGCCGAGACAGGATTTGTTGTAACGCCCTTTCTGCCGGGTGATTCTTTGCTCTTCGCTGTTGGATCATTGTGTGCTCTCGGTATGCTCGAATTGGAGGTCGTGCTGGTCTTGCTCATTGCCGCAGCAATTCTCGGTGATGCGGTCAACTACGCCATTGGAGAACGTATGGGTAACTACATTTTATCGCACCAGCGCTGGCAGCGATTGATTCGAAAAGAGCACCTGGACAAAACGCACGCATTTTATGAGCGTCACGGCGGCAAAACTATTGTTCTTGCGCGGTTTGTCCCGATCGTCCGCACATTCGCTCCTTTTGTTGCCGGTCTTGGTCAGATGACGTATCGGCGCTTTGCTGTCTTCAATGTCATGGGTGCCATTGCATGGGTTGCAAGTTTTTCCATACTCGGTTATGCATTTGGCAACGTACCGATTGTCAAGAAAAACTTCACCCTCGTCATTGCAGCCATCATCGTGCTTTCAATGGTGCCTGCATTGATCGAGATGATTCGCCAGCGGAAAGCCGCACTCAATTCACGTCTTCCATCCTAACAGCAATCGTATGCAGAAACCCATTCACGCAATTGCTACTATCACTGCTCGGCGCGATGCTGATCGCGGTGGCAGATACTTCGAAGTTGAATTGGCGTTGAACCAGCCTGTGTTCTATCTCCCCGGGCAATACCTCAACGTTGTGCTCGACGGGCAGAGGCGCAGCTACAGCATCACAAACGTTCCGCAACCAGAGGGTACACGCAGCCTCTACCTTCTCATCGAGCGGTTACCGGGTGGATTAGCGTCTGCATTCCTGGATACTGCACCACTGGGTACGCCCGTTGAGGTTGTGCTACCTTTTGGGCGGTTAGTACCGCAATCGGATAAG
>JBBIUD010000264.1:0-2857 GCA_037440485.1 Chlorobiota bacterium | reverse complement strand
ACCGCGCCTTTCGCATGTCATGCCGAACTTGTTTCGGCATCTCTGCCCATATGCCTCTCAACGTCATGCTGAACTTGATTCAGCATCTCTGCCCATGCCTCTCAACGTCATGCTGAACTTGTTTCGGCATCTGGAGAGACCCTGAAACGAGTTCAGGGTGACAGGCAGGGGGGAGAAAGAGACCCTGAAACGAGTTCAGAGTGACAGCAGAACGTCTTTAGGGTGACGGTAGCAAAGCGTGTTCAGGGTGACGGGTGCGGTGTATTTGCCTACTGGAGCTGAACTGTGCGCTGCACCGATTTCATGGTGAAAATCGGAAGGCGATCCACGAGCGCGCTATGACCAAGCTTGCGCAGAAAGTATGGCGGCAAGGGACGGAACAGAACACGCGCCGAGATTCGCAGCTCCGAGGCAGTGCTCAGCACTGTGTGTGGAATGCGGTAGCGAGCCCAGCGAGTCTCAAACGGTGGAATCGTTCGGTTCTCGATGGCATCGGCATCGAAGAAAAAGTCAATCGGGCGCCCGTGACGATAGGCAATCCCGTTGAACAGAGCCAGTGCGGTATCGGCAGGCAGTAACCCCCGCTCGACGTACTCGCTTCCACGGGTTCGGAGATCGCCATTTGGATCGAGCAGCCCGCTGGCGTAGAGCGTGTCGCCCCGTTCGCTGGTGACGATAAACTCCACCCACATCTGCCGCTCAAAAATGGTCCCACTCGGTATGTTGTGCCCAACGTTGTGATTGAACACACTCACCGTCACTGGCAGGTCGCTCGAGCGTGTGGCGGTGGCGGGAGCATCTATATCCACCAGCAGCGCATTTTCGAGCGCGTACTGAATCAGCGTCATCGTTTCGTCGCGTCCGGGGAAATCCGTTAGCGGGACATCCACTCCCTCCATGATGTGCGAATGCCGGCGGCGAATCGGTCCGCCAGTTGCGACGGGACCGTTGACCCATTTCATGTGGCAGGATTGGCAAGTGAGGGCACGCCCGGGGTAGATGCTGTTCTGCCATTCGGTGAATGTCTGCTCAACCCGGATGCCGCGTGGATTGACCACGTCGTGGCAGCCAGCGCAGACTTCGCTTCGCTCGAAGCGAGCGTCATAGACTGACTGGTGAAACGCATTCGGCACCGGATCGAGAATGCTGCCGCTCAAGACACCGTCGAGTCGAAAATGGGTAATGCCGTGCCCGGGAGTTTGCTCGATGGCGGCGTGACAGGTGACACACGTCACACCACCCCGTGAATGTGGAGAGAGTTCACCGCGGACAAGTCCGTCGGGTGCTTCGCCCAGTAGCGATGCTGCTGGCGAGTGGCAGGCGATGCAGAACTGCCCCAGCCGACCGCCTGTGAGCTGCTGCCCCTGCTGGTTCATCGAATGAAACAGAGGATCTACCACCGCATAGGCATGCATGGACATTGCCCACTCGCGGTAGTGATCGGGATGGCACGGCTGGCATTGCTCCGGCGGGATGAATGCCTGGCGGTAGAGCGCAGCAGAATCGCTCGGTGGACTAGGCGCAGGCGTGGATACTTCCCGGCAGCCGAGCAACAGCGCAAGCGCGAATGCCACACCCGTTATGCGGTTCGACAACGCAGTCATTGCAGTGTGTTCGTTGAGCGTTGAACTCGAGAGCCTGCTCCGGCTGCAAACTAATGCATCGCCGCGGCACCGTGTTTCACTGGCGCGCCTGCTGTACGAGTGCAGCCAATGTCTGCAGCGCTTGCAGTGGCGTCATCTGGTCGGGGTCAAGGTGCC
The DNA here is from genome assembly GCA_037440485.1 of Chlorobiota bacterium. GTDB lineage: Bacteria > Bacteroidota > Ignavibacteria > Kapaibacteriales > NICIL-2 > NICIL-2. The sequence continues at coordinate 1,097 of JBBIUD010000264.1, read as the reverse complement.
GTAACTGCTCGCGAATCGGATCACCTGCTGCCTCGAAGATCGAAAGCTGTACGGTGCCGGTTGTCGTGATCTGAATGGATTCGTCCGGGTCGGCAGACTGCTGCTCCAGGCTCTGAAGGACTTTCCACGCACGCTCGACAATCGAGGCAGGCATGCCCGCCATCTGGGCGACATGAATGCCGAACGAATGGTCGCTCACACCCGGAACGATGCGGTGCGGGAACAGCAAGGACTGACCGATCTGCTTGACCTCGGCTTGGTAGAGCGTGATGCCGTCGTAGTGGTCAGCCAGTTCGGTTAGCTCGCGGTAATGCGTCGCAAAGAGTGTCTTCGCACCGATGGTGTGGTAGATGTACTCAGCAATTGCCCATGCAATGGCGATGCCTTCGCGCGTTGCGGTGCCGCGCCCGACTTCATCGAGCAGGATCAGACTATCGGCAGTTGCATTATTGACGATCGTTGCCGCTTCCTGCATTTCCACCAAGAACGTACTCTCGCCAGCGCCGAGATTGTCCTGTGCTCCAACGCGAGTGAAGATGCGATCCACCAGTGGAATTTCTGCGCGGTCTGCCGGCACAAATGATCCAGCATGCGCCAGTAAGACGATAAGCCCCACCTGCCGCAGGTAGCAGGACTTGCCCGCCATGTTCGGACCGGTGATGATATGCATGCGTTCTTGGGGAGTGCCCAGAACGGTCGAGTTAGGCTGATAGCGCTGACCTGGTGGCAGTGTTGCTTCAACGACCGGATGGCGTCCAGCCTCGATACGGAGCACACCATCGTCGCGCAGAGTCGGACGGACGTAGCCGCGCTCAGCAGCAACAGTGGCAAACGATAGCAGCACATCCACCTGTGCAATCTGGCGTGCCAGCTGCTGCAGGTCCGCGGCGTGTTCGGCAATCTCAGCACGTAGCTGGGCAAAGAGCACCTGTTCGAGTGACTGCACTTGCTCGGAAGCATGGGCGATCTGTGCTTCGAGCTGTCGCAGCTCTGGGGTTGTGAAGCGTTCAGCGTTGGTGAGCGTTTGCCGGCGTTCGAACCAATCGGGGACCTTTGCGCGGTGGGCGTTGGTGACCTCGATGTAGTAGCCGAACACG
>JBBIUD010000263.1:0-2875 GCA_037440485.1 Chlorobiota bacterium | reverse complement strand
GCAGCAGGTCAGGCGACGCATACGGTGGATCGGCAAAAACCAGATCAACAGCGGCTGTTGCTTGCTCAACAAATGCAAGCGCATCGGTACGTACAATGGCATATCGCTCCGGTTCAATGTTGAGTGCACGGCAGTTTTCTTCAATTGCAGCAATCGCTCGATTGGAACGATCAACGAATGTGCAGTGCACCGCACCGCGGCTCAGCGCTTCGATCCCCAGTGAGCCAGTCCCGGCATAGAGGTCGAGCACTATTGCACCCTCGATCTCGATGCGGCTGGTAAGCATGTTGAAGATTGCCTCCCGCACTGCATCTTGGGTTGGGCGTGTCCCCGGTGGTACACGCGCCGGCAGACGCCGCCTACCCCACCGTCCCGCAATGACTCTCATGATGTTCGATCAACCAAAAACTCGGAACACTTCTTAGCATGTTCGGCAAGGATGATAGCCGCTGCCGCAGCGACATTGAGTGACTCCACAACAGCACCCATCGGAATACGAACTGCTGCGTCAAGCTGCGACAGCAGACGTTCATCGAGACCGCTTCCCTCGCTTCCAAAGACGATCACGTCGCTACTGCTCCAGGCGAACTCTGCGCCAACCTCGGCACCAATAAGCCGGGCACCGCGCTGACGGAGCTGCTCGATGACGTGTTCGGTTTGCTCGGTCGCATGGTAGAGCGATAGCTCGAACATAGCTCCCATCGAAACCCGTAGGCAGCGCCGGAGCCAGGGCGACGCACTCTGCCGATCGCAGATAAGCGAACGAAAACCAAATGCGGCGGCGCTCCGTGCAATTGCACCAACATTAGTCGAGCTACTGACGCCAACCAGGAGCACCGCTGGCAGCGGTAATGCCGCAAGAGGAACACTGGCTGGAACACGCAGACAGACAAACACCCCACGGTGGAGAGGATACCCCACGATGCGTTCCATCAAGGATTTCGGGGCAATGTAGATGCGCTCTGGCGGTAGTCCGTGTGAGCACAGCAAAGGTGCGAGTCGTTCGGCTGCCGTGTGCTCGATGAACGCCGATTCAATCGCGGCTGCTGACCATGCGTGTTTGAGCAGCCGCCGCACGACAACTTCGCTTTCGACGATTGTGTAGTCACCGGCGGCGAGCCGACCCGTCCGCTGGGGCAAATAGCGGTACTGGGCAATTCGTGGATCGTCGAGCGAGGTCAGTTCTACCATCAACCCATCGCCAATTCAACACCCGCTTCGACCAGTGCTGCCGCCATCTCATCGCTGGGTGCCTCGGCATAAAAGCGAACCAGCGGCTCTGTCCCCGAGGCACGCACCAGCAACCATGCGCCGTTGGCAAAAAAGAACTTGTAGCCGTCGGTCGTAACAATCCGCTCGACGGGGTAGCTGCCGATCGTGCGCGGCTGCCGCTGACAGGCACTCAGTATGCGTTTTTTTTCACGCTCGGTGACATGGACGTCGCGCCGTCTGTAGCGATGCGGACCGAACTCATCGTCGAGCGCGGCGACAAGTTCTGCCAACGATAGCTGGCGGTATGCCATCATTTCCAGCACCAGGAGTGCATTGAAAATCCCATCCCGCTCCGGAATGTGCAGAATCGTACCAAGTCCGCCGGATTCCTCACCGCCAATCAGGACACGTTCGCTGAGCATGAGTTTAGCTGTGTGCTTGAAGCCTACCGGTGTTTCGTGCAAGCGAATGCCGTGGCGCCGGCAGTATGCATCTACCATCGAGGTGAGCGAGACGGTCTTGACAACGCTCCCACGGCGGCGCTTGTCTTCGTAGAGATACTTGAGCAGCAGCATGAAGATGCGGTGCGAATCCACAAACGCACCTGTGTGATCGAGTAGCCCAACCCGATCGGCATCGCCATCGGTTGCAATGCAGATATCATAGCCGCCCTGCCTCATGCGTGCGATCGCGGGTTGAAGACATTCAGCTATCGGCTCGGGATGATCAACCTCCCCAAACCCGGGGTTGGGTTCGCTATGGATCGCATCGCACGGGATAAATGCCGGAAGCACACCCATGCCGGCACCGTACATTGGGTCGAAGAGCACGCGAAAATCAGCCGATGCTATGCGCTCGAGGTCAATTTTTGCTGCAACTACCCGGCGGTATTGCTCCATCGGATCGAACATCCGTATCATCCGATCGGCGCAGTACTGATCCAGCGATTGCAGGCGCGGCAATCGCAACGGCTTCGATTCGATGCGTCGAAGATGACGTTCAACTCCTGCGACAATGTCCACAGTCGCTGGTCCGCCGTAGTTACCCTTGAGCTTGAATCCGTTGTACTGCGGTGGATTGTGCGAGGCGGTGATAACGATACCAATTGTTGCCCGGCGAAGTTTGGTTGCAAGCGAAACATGTGGCGTCGTTGCAACACGCTCGCTGAGCCAAACGTGCACTCCGCGCGCTGCTAAAATGCGCGCTGTTTCGTGTGCGAATTCACGGGACAGAAAGCGCGTATCATAACCGACGACAGCGCTGGGTTTATCCGACTGTGTGCGCACATACTGCGCCACTGCCAGCGCCACCATTGCAAGGTTATCGAACGTATAGTCGCGAGCGATGACGCCTCGCCATCCATCGGTGCCGAAAACAATCATTCGAGTCGCTTTTCGAACAGTTGAACAATCAATCAAATGCCTCGATGCCGACAAACACTGCCGACGAGCCGAGTTCTTCTTCGATCCGAAGAAGCTGGTTATACTTGGCAACGCGATCGCTGCGAGCCGGCGCACCGGTCTTGATTTGACCGGCATTGACACCGACAGCCAAATCAGCGATCGTGGCATCTTCCGTCTCGCCAGAGCGATGCGACACGATCACGTTGTACCCGTGGCGCTGTGCAATGGTAATCGCCTGCAGTGTTTCGCTGAGTGTGCCA
>JBBIUD010000262.1:0-2879 GCA_037440485.1 Chlorobiota bacterium | reverse complement strand
CTTGCCGACGATGAACCCAGCGGACCGATAACAGCACGGCGACCAGGAGCGGTTGTTCAATTCATCAATGCTCGTGCTGATCGCTCGGCGCTTCGGTGTCGCATCGGGGGTATCGTCGAGCGCAATGGGGTCACGCCCACAACTCTTCTGGCAACAGTGCTACCTATTGGCTCCCACACAATCATTGCTGGGGATCGGTCCATACCAGTGGATGTGGATGCATCGAGAATTCTGACCGTCATTGCTGCTGGTACAGGGCAGTTGCCCATGTTGATTCTGCTCGATAGTGCCTCTCTGCAGCCAACAACGTTCGTTGCGCGTGTTCGGTGTGTCAACGCAGCACCGGATGTTACGAACCTCCGCATGGCTCGTGATCAACTTGTTTCGCTGGATCAGTGGGACTCCAACATCTTTGCCAACAACATCGCTGCTGGCTTTACATCGCGTCCGGTGGAATTGCCACGTGTGCAGCGGATCAATCTGGTATTCGGTACCTCGGACTCCCCGCCGCGCGAGCTATTGCGTCCGGACGGTTCGGTTAGCTTTTCGCTTGGCAAAGCATATACGGTTATTTTCTATGGCACAAACGAATCGGGCTACAACTTTTTCATCGTGCAGGAACCGTAAGAGGATGAAAAAATCGGCGTCATGCTGGGCTGTGCATAACGCCGATAGAACGGCAACCTCGGGCGTAAACGTTCTCGTTAACGACCGAAGAACCAGTCAACACCAACGCGCGCGGGGGCAATGGCAAACTGGGTGTACGATGGGTCCAATCCAAGATCGAGGAGGTTGATCTCAGCCCGTACACCAAAGGTAGAGTTCCAGTAGTATGCCACACCGCCGCCAAGCAAGAGCGCGGTCTCTGATGTGCTAACACCAGCCGTGCTTTTGCTTGTGTAATCGAACTCGGCATGGAGGTATGGTGTTACCCCACGATCGGTAAACAGGTAGCGAAAGAATGGTGCAAACGAGAACTGGGATTGTGATACGCCGCTTTGGCTATAGCTGGCAAACCCCAGACGACCTCCAACGTGGATGTTTGGATTGACTGCATAGGTGAACTGTGCACCGGAGTATGCAGGACCCAATGTCAATCCAATGCCGAATTGTCCATTCGGCGAAGATTGCGCCAGTGCGCTATGAGCAGTTAGGATCAGGCCAACTGCAAGGAGAAAACGGAATAACTTCATTGAAGAACCTTGAAATAGTGAAACATACCGATAACCCCCGATCGGGGCTGGTGCGATAATACGCACAACGTTTCTCGAAAGTTACACCCATTTTTTCGACGTGTGAGCGCTAACGCTCAATGAACAGAGCTTTCATTGCCGACCGCATGCCAGCCTGCAGACGGATAAAGTAGGTTCCCGGAGCTAACCGCTCAAGTGGAATAGTAATGGTTCCTGGTCCAGCCGCAGAGTCACCGACTTCGTAGGTAGCAACTCGGCTTCCTCGAATATCGTGGAGCGTCAACGTTACGCGTGCAGGCGATGGGAGGTAGTATGCCACCGTCGTATGCACCGAGCATGGATTAGGCGCAACACTCAGTGAATGGAGAAGGGCAGCATCTTCCGACTGTTCGACTGTACTTGCGATCTGGAAAAGGGGCAAGGCGGAAAATTCACGGAATAGTACCGACTGTAGCGTGTTCATCGGGGCACCGAACCACTGCAGGAGCGCTGCGGCATAAACCTGACGATAGTCGAATTCCATGAGCAAGTCACCGCGGTTATCGAGATTGACCAAATCGGGATCGTGACCGAGAACTTGTCCGCCGATGATCTGTTCGCCAAAAACAAACAATGGAGCTGCTGTGCCATGGTCTGTGCCGCGGCTGCCGTTTTCCATTACCCGACGCCCGAATTCGGAAAAGGTCATCCCCACAACACGCTCGGCGATGCCAAGCCCACGACAATCATCGAGAAAGAGTTTGACTGCATCACCAAGCTGCTGCAATAGTTGCGGATGTACGCCGGTAAGTGAACCTTGGTTGATGTGTGTGTCGAATGTGTTGCCACCGATGCTGACAAGGTAGAATTTGGTCGTAAGCCCCCCAGCAATCAGCCGTGCGACGATACGGAGACTTTGTGCCAGTGGGTTATTGGCTGGGTAGCTCACCGTGTTCGTTTTTTGTCGGTCGGCTGCTTTTTTGACTGCCTGCGAATAAAGCTGCGAGGAAAGCTCGACAGTGCGGACAAATTCAAGCTCGGTGCCGCCGAAGGTTTCGGGTGCTGGGTCGTAGGTGGTGCCTGTGCCTTGTTGATCAACTAAAGCGTAGAACGTCTCCGGATCACGGAACGTAATTCCTAAGCTGCCTCGGTTCCCTTGAAAGCCCAGCGAAAGGGTCGTTCCAATCTGGACAGCGAGTGGCTCGTCGGGTAAGCGGTTCGGGAAGTCTGGTGCTACTGTTTCCAAAAAGCGTCCAACCCACCCGCTGCTTTTGAAGACATCGCTATCGGTTGCGGTGAGCCAAATATCGGTTCCGCGAAAATGCGAGCGATCAGGATTGGGATAGGTCACGTTCTGTACAATCGAAAGCCGACCGTCGTTGAACAGATCGCGGAAGCCGCTCAGTGCAGGGTGCCAGCCTAACGTCGTCGTCAGTGGCAAAGTTTGGCTTTTCGGTATTGCCAGTGTCGGGCGAGCTTGGTAGTAAAGCGGATTCTCGATCGGGATGATTGTATTGAGACCGTCGTTACCTCCGGTTAGCTGGATAAGCACAAAAACCCGATCGCTGTTGCTGGTCAGTTGCTGCCAGGCACGAAGCGTCGGAGATGCAGCCAATGCACGGAGCCGTACACCGCCGAACGATGCGCCAATGGTTGCAAGGGCTATTCCGGTCGTTGAACGGTGGAGAAATTCTCGGCGTTTCATTG
>JBBIUD010000261.1:0-2883 GCA_037440485.1 Chlorobiota bacterium | reverse complement strand
ATCCCATAAGCGCACTGTTGCGTTGTGATGTCCTCCAGTATGCTCGCATTGCTTCCAATGAGCTTGACGGCAGCATATTCCTCGAGTGATGAAAAGCCAGTATTTGCGATTACTAAGCCTCGGATAAAGGATGGCACACCTTGCACTGTTATCACCGTTCCCTTGTGCCCTCCATCGAGCACTGGACGACCGCGCCCCATGATTGTCAGTGGTTTGGTTATGACAACATGCGTTTGCGGATAATGTCCGGCTTCAATAATGATTGTGTCGCCGGGCGATGCCTGGCGAACGGCTTCTGCTAGTGTTGGTGCGCTACAACCACTGCATACTCGAACAACATCGCCTGCTGCTTGAGTAATTCCAAGCCACAACACAGCTAGTAGAGCAAACCCAAGTTTCAATCGAGCGACATCACATATTGTTGGACTGCTTCCCACGAAAGTACATCGCCACCGTACTGTGCTTGTGCGTGGCGGGCTTGGTTCTCTGCAGCATAAGCGCTCAGATCAGCACCCATCGGGCTTGGCAATTTCTCGCTTTTGAGATAGTACGCAGTATGCGCATCAATGAGTGTACCGGGTGCCAGGAAGTTTGTTACCAATGTGGCTGCAATATCTGACGAAGTCTTTGCGTGACGATGGAGAAATTCAATCATACACTCAATGGAGTCGAACTTGTACACTTTTCCTGTCGTCAACACAATCTCGGTACCGAAACGCTGATCGCTAATGATCATTTTGCAGACGGCGCATTCATCACGACCATAATGGATCGGCTCTGGACTTGGCGAACACGACCACGCTGGAATCGAGAGCAGAATAATTCCAAGCTGAATTGCCGACGGTACTGTACGTTTTTGAACGTGGCGCTCGGGATCAGGATGCTTTGGTTGTTGTCCGGCACCCAACCAAGCAATCGCTCCCACCGCAATCGCCAGGAGAATTACATAGCCGCCCCACGAAGGATAGGAATGTGCTATGATGTTGAGCAGTTTTTCTGTGCCGATAAGAGGAGGCTTGTAGGTCATACCTTCAATTTTTATCGGAGCGTTGGGATTGAGATTGGTACCGTAATCAATTTCCCATTGATTGAAATCGTACAATCCCACCGCACCACTGATAACCATGGCACCCAGCCAAATGCCAACAGTCCAGCGTCGTGGTATGATTGCTGCAAAAGCGCCAAGTACAACCAACCCGACAAGTATCCATGGCATGAAACGAAGTTCTGGGATGCTATCAGGTTCGATAGCTTTCATGCCGATGTAATGGTTCAAGATGTTGATATTTTCCAGGTCGTGCTCTCCGATACCTCGGATGGTGTGAACGTAGATGTACATCCCTATCGGCTCTGGATATTGCGGTGCTTCGAGTTCAATGCGCCAAAGAGGCAGTACCGATGACAACACAAGGAGTAGTACGCCAATTACAGAGAGCAACCGTATTCGTTTCATTGCATAAGACTCTAAAGTGTTTGAATAAAGCAGGGGCAGGTTCGATACTCACATCTCCCCTGCCCCTGGCTGTGTGACGAAGCATCGCTTACGATGCCGAACTACTTGCCTGTTCCGAAACTAATCGGAACCGATGCGGCTGGAGCTGAGACCCGAACGTAGCCCTGCATTTCTTGGTGGAGTGCAGAGCAGAAATCTGTGCAGTAGAACGGATAAACTCCTGGTCGCGATGGAAACCATTTGATTGTTTGCGTCTCTCCGGGCATGATAAGCATTTCAGCATTCTGGGCACCCAGCACTGCAAATCCGTGCGGTATATCCCAGTCTTGCTCAAGATTGGTAACATGGAAGTACACCTCGTCACCGACTTTGATGCCCTCGATATTATCGGGGCTGAAATGCGAGCGAATCATCGTCATGTAGATGTGGACTTGGTTACCCTTCCGTTCAACCCGCGCATCTTTCTCTGCTTTGACAGCATACGGATGCTTGTTGTCATCCAGCTTGAAGATGCGAACTGAATTTTTCGAAAGCAGTTCAGCCGGACATGCCTGAGCATAATGCGGTTCACCAACTGTCGGGAAATCGTGCAGCAGGCTCATTTTATCTCCTTCGATGCTGTAGAGCTGCGCCGATTGCGTCAATTCTGGACCGGTTGGTAAGTAGCGATCTTTGGTGATCTTGTTCAGCGCGATCACATACTTGCCCCAAGGCTGCTTGCTATCTCCACCCGGGATGCAGAGGTGACCGATGGAATAGTACGTAGGAACTCGGTCAACAACTTCCCACGTACCAAGTTTCCACTTAACAATCTCTGAGGTAATAAACATCGAGGTGTATGCATAACCTTTTCCGTCGAATTCGGTATGGAGTGGGCCAATCCCTGGTTTCTGAACTTCGCCGGCAATACAGGCTTCGTATTTGATGACCGGAATGCCGTCAATATCCCCTTCGAACGCATTATCGGCAATAGCGCGCTGCATCTTTGTGAAGGAAAACACAGGAATAACAGTGGCTAATTTACCTCCGCCGACAATGTACTCTCCCGTTGGATCAACATCAACACCGTGTGGTGACTTCGGGCAAGGCATTAGGTACATCATGCCCGGGCATTCTTTCGGATCGAGAACGACGACTTCGTTGTTTGCCATACTTGTTGCGCTATGCGTGGACTCATCGTAACGGTTTGTGTAGTAAGTGGCTTTTACACGCTTACCCTTCCCCTGTTTGGCGTATACTTCGGCTTTCTTCCAATTGACCGCCAGAATAAAATCCTTGTCTTTCTGGCTGGCATTGACTTCGAGAAGAGTATTTGCTTGCTCTGAGTTGTAGCAAGAGAAAAATGACCATTCCCGTGATGGTCCCTTACCGGAGTGACTCAAATCCCAATTGAATGGCGGTGCCTGAATCTGAAACGCAAGATTCATATT
>JBBIUD010000260.1:0-2897 GCA_037440485.1 Chlorobiota bacterium | reverse complement strand
CAGCCGAACGCATTTTACCTCGCGACATCATCTATCGCCGCAAGCAGGGCTTTGCAGCACCAATTGATGAGTGGATGCGCACTGTCTGGTCTGACTATGCCCGGCAGACAATTCTCGATTCGTACTTTGTGCGCAGCGGCATCATCAGTCGTTTTGCCGTACAGCACCTTTTCTACCTGCTCCGAAATAAGCAGCAGCGCCTCGGCAAGAGCATCTATGCATTGCTCAATCTGGTGCTTTGGCATCGCCGTTTTTTCGATTGTTGAACCATATTGACCAACGAAAGCATGTACACGATCGAACAACGCGACGAGCAGCTTCTGGGAACTCAGGCTGCAATACGCTACCATTGCTACTTCGATCGGGCAGCGGAACATCTTCTCCGCGTGCGAATGGAAATTGATCTCAAGCCTGGCGAAACAACACTTGATGCTTCCCTCCTGGGCGCCGGGGAGCTACAAAATCCGTGACTTTATCACGCATGTTGGAAACCTCCGCGCATACGATGAACGCTCGCACGAAGTGCCGGTTGAATGGATCGCAAAAAATCGCATTCGCATCAACTTGAGCAATACCGCGATGCTGGCAGTTGAGTATGTGTTTTATGCCAACGAACGGACTGTTCGCACCATGCATATCACGCGGTGGCGAGCATTTCTGTTTCCAGTCAACTGCCTATTTGCCGTCGAAGGTCGAACCGACGAGATTCATCACGTCCTGCTTTACTATGACCGCTCGCAATGGCGCCAATTGACGACGGCTCTGTCGCCAGTGAAAGCAGATGACAGTGATCGCCAGCCTGTTGTCTTGGGTGCACTCAATTACGATATTCTGGCTGATTCACCAACAGAAATTGGCAATCATCAAGTGCGAACATTCGAAGCATACGGTGCGCGTCATGAAGTAGCGTTGATTGCTCCGTTGCCGTTGAACGTGGATTGGCTTGCCGAGCAGTGCCAGACAATCGTACACACTGAAGCTGCAATCTTTGGTGGTGTGCCGTATGATCGGTATGTGTTTTTTGTCTATGCTGGCGCTAATCTAACCGGGGGCTTAGAGCACGCGCGGTGTTCAGTCAATATGTGCGACATCCAAGCGCTGACCGATACAGCAAAGGCAAAGTCGCTGCTGGCGCTGTTGTGCCATGAATACTTCCACGTGTGGAACATCAAGCGCATCCGACCGCGCGAGTACGGACCTTTCGATTACACACACGAGGTGTATTCGCCGATGCTCTGGCTTGCTGAAGGTTTTACCTCGTACTACGACGATTTGCTGGCGTATCGCGCTGGGTTCTATGTCCGTGAGGAATATCTCGACATCCTTGCGCGCGATCATTTGGGCAAGCTCATGCATGTTCCTGGTCGGCATGCCATGAGTGTGCGGGAGTCGAGCTACTTAGCGTGGGTGAAGCTCTACGCACAATCGCCGGATGGGCACAATCGCTTTCCGTCGTACTACCTCAAAGGTGGTGTACTGGCACTGCTGCTGGATTTAGCAATTATCGAGCAGACCGATGGACAGCGACGGCTCGATGATGTGCTCCGACTTCTCTGGCAGCACTATTGCCAGCAACCTCATCGTGGCGTCAGCGAGGAAGACGTGCTTGCCGCAATCGAGGACGTATCCTCAGCGCATGTTCGCGAGCAGTTCTGGCAGTGGCTGTCGAAGACAGTTGAACCGGATATAGCCGCTGCATTTGCGCCGTTTGGTCTTGAGTGGTGTGTGCAGCCCGTTGCGCAACAATCTCCCTTGCAGCCCCCGCAACGCAGAATTGGTCTCCAGCTTAAAACCGACGGTGGGCGTCTTGTTGTTGCATCAGTTGAGGAAGGGTCTGCCGCTTCGAATGCTGGCATAGCAACCGACGATGAAATCATCGCCGTTGGCGGACTGCGTGTGACAACGCCGGATGAATTCGCATTAGCGCTACAATGGAGCGGAACACAGACGTTGATCACAGCAAGCTGTGATGCCAAGCTCTACGAAGTCACTATCGAGCTGCCGTTGGCGGAGGAGTATCAGTTGCGAGTTCTCCCTGCACCGACGGAACGACAGCAACGGTTGTTCGAGCGATGGTTGGAGCGTGCTCGATAGTCGCTGAGTGATTTTCTCCGATTGATGTTTGCACGGTGTGTGTTATTTTGCATTACCAAATGATTGCACACATTCTGGAGTCAGTCTAATGAAACGTTTGTTTTGGTTTGTGAAAGTATCGGTACTGGCAATTGTACTGACCAGCAATACTACTGCCGGCAACGGCGAATTGCGGCTGATACCGCCAAAGGATCGAATGGCTTTGCCCCCGCTATCGCCGACGATAGTGCAGCGAATTCCACACGCGCAGTACACTTCAGGACCGAAACTCCAACAGGCTGCGTACACGGTGTTTGATTCGCTGTTCAATGCGTTCTCGTACTACGGCAGTAACCAGACATGTGTCCTCTGGGAGCCACAGTCCCAAACTTTTGTGACAATCAAGCGCGGTGCGCTTGCACCATCACCAACAGAGACCGATCATGGGAATAACGTTTTCATTTTGTGGACAACTGACAACGGTCAATCGTGGAAGCGAATAGGTCCGGTTTTGGAAGGTACCAGAGGTGTCCTTGCGCCCAATGGTGCACCACGTTACCCGGCACTGGCTGTTCTCTACGGTGATGCACAGATAACAAGCCTGGATGAATCAGCAATTGCGTACTTCTCACCGATCACCGACGGCACAAATTGGAGTGGTCTAGCCTGCGGCTATATCCCGACAGCACCGGGGGCAACACCAAACAACCTCTTTCTGGATCGCTACGACGATACAACACCCGAGGGTGACCAATACCTGCACGCATTCGGCACGACGATAAACACTGCCTCTTTTAGCAATAATCCCGATGCTGTCTATGCGT
>JBBIUD010000259.1:0-2912 GCA_037440485.1 Chlorobiota bacterium | reverse complement strand
CAACGGATGGATGGCTCGTGAGAGCACACGACGGTGGCAGTATGCCCCATTGGTGTAGGGCAACCGGTGCAGCGCAAATTGCGCCAATGAGCGCGCCCTCGGCTGCATGGGAACGCACAAGGTGGGCAATCTCGTCGCTCTGGAGAAACCGTTCAACCCCTTCAACACCGCCGGGCAACACAACAGCATCGAAGCGCTGGCTTTCGTCGAGATCGCTCCAAAGCATGTCCGGCGCAATCCGTACACCGCGTGAACAAATAATATTCTCGCTCTCACCGGCTATGCGCACTCGAAACCCTGCCCGTCGCGCGACGTCAACAACGGCAACTGCCTCGAGTTCTTCGGTGCCATGTGCAATGGGAACAATCACAGAAATGTCCACAGAGCTTTTGCTGAGTGATTCAACAGGATTCCAAATTACACGACTACCGAGAAGCGATCAGTTGTGTAATTTGCAATCAACAATCCTATCCCGTACGATGCAGCATGAGCCGCACACGTTGCGTTGACGATGTCGAATTCGACGTTGAGATTTTCACCGAGCCGTTTGCCTGCGATCTTGAGCAGTGTCGCGGTGCATGCTGCACCATTCCGGGATGCTACGGTGCACCACTCGATGAAGGCGAGCTTCCAGTAATAGCGGCTGTGTTGCCAAAGATCCTTCCGTTGCTCTCTCCGTCGGCGCAAGCTGTCATCGCTCGACACGGATTCGCTGAGCAAAGCCCGAATGGTGAATGGGTCACTGCAACAGTCAGTGGGCGAGAGTGTGTTTTTTCCGTCGTTGTTGATGGAATAGCGCAGTGCGCGTTTCATCGTGCATGGCTGGTTGGTGAGTCCACATTTCCCAAGCCGTTGTCGTGCCATTTGTTCCCGATTCGTCGCGACAGGAACGGACGGCTCTACTACGAACGCTACCACGAGTGCGCTCCCGCTGTTGAGCATGGATTGCGCACAGGAACGACCGTTTACCGTGCTGTTCGCGATGCTCTCGTGCGTGCCTATGGGCATGCATGGATTGACCGCACTGACCGCGTGGAAATGTTGTACACTGGCACGGAGGAGCAATGTCAATGCTGAAAATTGAACAGGCGCAAAAGCAAAAGCTAATCCAGAAACAGACGCTGACACCTCAGCAAATCCAGTATCTGAAGCTGCTGCAATACCCGTTGTTACAACTGGAGCAGTACATCAAACAGGTGTTAGAAGAAAATCCAATGATCGAGGAGGTTCGCGAGGATGACTACGTTCTCAGCGAAGAGGTGCTGACACCCGCAAGCGAGGCGGTCGAGATTGCCAGCAAGGCGGCAGAGTATGCCTATACCGGTGAGAGCGATCGGCAGTTTTCCGATTCCGACTCCAGTATCTCCGATGCCAGCGACGAACTTCAGTACGATCCCGACAGGGGCGACGCCTCTGATCCCTTCATGGAACTTTGGAAAGGGACCGACACAGTTGCAGGTTCTAGTGGCGATGACGATGACGACAGCGAGCCATACATTCAGCGCATCCGCGATATTCCTACCCTCGAAGACGAGTTACTCAGTCAGGTGCAGCTTCTCAACCTGAACGAAGCTGAGTATATTCTTGCCGAGCAAATAATCGGGAGCCTCGAACACGATGGGTATTTACGGCGTCCACTCGAAGAAGTGCTTGATGAAGCAAATAAACGTATTGCGGAGGTGGTCTACGAGCGTGCAGTGCGCCAGGAGAAAAACGATACGCCCGATCACCTAACGCTTGCCCAGGCAGAGCATGTCTTGCGTCAAATTCAAGAACTCGAGCCTGCCGGCTGCGGAAGCCGATCGCTGCAAGAGTGTTTGATCGCACAGCTTCGCGCAAAACAAGACCGCACCGAGTCCGAGCACCTTGCACTCCGCGTGCTCACCGAGGCATTTGATGACCTTGCACGCAAGCATTACGCCGACATTGCCGCAAAACTCGGAGTGAACGAGCAGCAATTGCGCCGTGCCATTGAGGTGATTCGACGGCTCAATCCAAAGCCCGGAAGCAGTATCTCTACCTTCGGCGATGCTGCAATCACGATTGTCCCGGATTTTATCGTCACTCGCGACGAAGAAAGCGGCGATCTTTTGATCAAGGTCAACGAAGATTCACTGCCGCACTTGCGTCTGAGTCACGCTTACCAGCAACTACGCAGCCAGGTACAAAAGGCAAGCCGCGAAGCCAAACAGTGGATTCACCGCAAGCACGAGGATGCAAAATCGTTGCTGATTGCGCTCCAGCAGCGAAAATCAACAATGCTCAAAGTGATGACCTCGATTGCACATTTACAGAAATCCTTCTTTATGGAAGGTCCATCGGCGCTGCGGCCGCTTATCTACAAGGACGTTGCCGATGATACAGGGCTTGATATTTCGACGGTCTGCCGTGTGGTAAATGGTAAGTACGTTCAAACCGATTACGGCATCTTTGAGCTGCGCTATTTTTTCAGTGAAGCGCTCACAACCGACGATGGCGAGGAAGTTTCCACTCGTATCATCAAAGACACAATTCGCAAGCTCATCGCCGAGGAACCGAAATCAAATCCGCTCAGCGATGATAAAATCAGCAAGGAACTCAAAAAACTCGGCTATAACGTTGCACGCCGCACCGTTGCGAAATACCGTGAGCAGATGAAAATCCCGGTCGCGCGTCTCCGACGCCAACTCTAAGGGCAGTGCGGTCGTGTCGTTGGTGTACGTGCCTCCAGCTCTGACCGAGATCCAGCGCCGTGCTGTGCAGATGCCCGGACCGCTCATCGTCAGTGCTAGCGCTGGTTCGGGGAAAACACGCGTGTTGGTCGAGCGGTACATACGGCTGTTGTTGGAGGGGTGCGATCTCCGGCGTATCGTAGCAATGACATTTACACGCAAAGCAGCCGCTGAGATGCTCGAGCGTGCAGCGACGCGGCT
>JBBIUD010000258.1:0-2925 GCA_037440485.1 Chlorobiota bacterium | reverse complement strand
CCGGCAAGCAATGACGCAAGCGCACTACTGGATAAGACCAGACCGAGACGTGCAGCAGCATCGAGCAAAAATTCACGGCGTCGCAGATTACACTCAGTTGCCATAAATAAACACTCCTTGAATGTGGAACATTCACTTTGATACTCCAAGCAGGGTCGCCTCCACGGTGATGGTCTCACCGACGCGACTACCGATGAGAGTACCTTTTCCTTTGATGCCAAACTCAGCGAGTGGAACAGAAAAACTTGCTTGTACCAACGCTAAATCACCATCGGCGATCGCCCGAGTTTTCTCCGAGCGTTCCAGGTATGTGATGGTAATATCCGCTGTGATTTCCTTGGTTGCGCCATGCAGTGTAAAATCACCGATCGCCTTTGCTTTGACGACTGTGCGCTCTGCTTCTCGGCTAATACTTGGTGACACAAGTCGTTTGAGTTGAAACGTGATCGTGGGGTATCGGTTCGCATCGAGCCAATCGCTCCCATGCATATGTCCATCGCGTGTGGTATTGCCCGTTTTCATTGAGCGAACCTCGACGGTTACCGTACCACTGGCGCGCTTGAACTCAGCAACATCGAGTGTGAATTCACCGCTAAAGTGATCAGCAGTACCGACGATCGTCTCCAGCGGTGCCGTGCTGGTGAATTGCGCTTGGTTGCGGTATTTACCCGCATTGGTGAGCACAAAGGTTTTCTCACCTGCCCACGCTGTTACAACAAGAACGCCGCACAGAACGCAAACAAAACGTACCATTTGTATCCACGGAAGTGATGAAACAAACTACGTCCGCGCCGCTCGCTTGCGAAGCCACCAGCCGAATGCACCGAGTGCAATCCAGACGCTGCACAGCGGTACCGCACCGAATGGAGGCGCAGCATCGAATAACCCAAGCCATCGCCCTGGCTGAAGCTCTAAACGCTTGATGGGCTGACCAAAAAGCGGATCACGTTCGACGACAATGACTTCGCGTGCGGTTTTACTCAGGATTAGCAGCTTGCCATAGTCAATCGAATCGTGTATCCACCATCCAATCGTACCGATCGTTAGCACAACCGATAACGTCAACAGCACCTTCGCCAGCATGGTTCCTGCGTCACGTTAGTAAAACATGTGCACCTGCACCGTCCAACGATTCAAGCGGTACAGCGGTAAATCCACGATGCGATATTCCGGACGCAGCTCGATAAAAGGAAGCACAAAAATTTGCGCACCGAGTAGGTATTGCTCCTGTCGCAGCGACGTACCATTAGCAATTGTTTCGCCGCGCTCTGCGCGAGCGTACACATAGACAGGCTCGGCAACATGGAGCATCAGCTCGGCTGAGGTTGCGGTAATTGTCCGTACCCCAGTTGTCTGCTGTCGCATTGTCTCGAGCGTGAGTGCAACGACGTCTGCATAACCAACACCGCCGAACACATTCCAAAGTGAAAAATCACCTTGTTGAAGAGTGGAGCTTCCGGCATTGACCGTTAGCCGTTGCTGGAAAAATCGCGGCGAAAACAACAACCGCCCAACAATGGCTGGTTCTGATGGATTGCGCAGCAGAGGGCGAGATGCACCCGTGGCATCGCTCAGTGTTGCATCGGCCAGACTCGTGAGCGTTGTCAGACCAACGGTCGCAGTCAGCCACTCGAAGCGAATGTAGTTCAGCTCAGCACCCCACTCTGCCCAGTTTGGTGCAAAAAGGTAATCCTGGCTTCCTGCTGGTATGCGCCGAATGAGCATGGTATGATCGTCGAAACGATACCCGATCGATGGCTGAAAAAACCCAACCCGAAGCTGCGGGTACTCCAGGCTCGGTTGCAGCGTGATACTGGCGGACCAGGATTGCTGCCCCGCATACGCATACACTCGCCTGCCAAGATTGTAGGTCCCTTGCATCCAGTCGAATGGACGGTACGCTGCATAGAACGCACCCTGCATCGGAAAGAGACGGCGGTCGCCGGATGTGTCGCGCAGTGAGCGCGAGCTTTGCAAGCGAAAATCGAATCCAATGGTAAGCTGATCGTCGAGGAACGTGTTGGTCGAGAGCACCGGCTTGAGCGCACTCAATCCAAGATCGTCGTATTGAAACACACCGACACTTTCCATCGCATACCACCCTAAGTCGTTCCGTGCACCGCCACCTTGAACATTGACATGGCAATTGATGCAACGATTTCCTGTGAGCAAACTAAACTGCGGCAGCGCCTGCAAGGACGAACAGGCTACCACCAGCAGGAAAGAGCTCAGCAGTGCTTTCCCTTTCCACAATCGGAGCATACCAGAACGCAAATTAGTGTTGCAACAAAAGTCGTGTGCAATAATACACACGGCGGCATGGTTGTTACATGCCGCCGTGTCGGCTGTGCGACGAAATGCCCCGTCTAGATGTTACGCGGGTGTACCGCGAGCGACACACTATCGCACAACAACCACCAGATGGCGAATTGTTATACCGCTGGCAGTACGCAGTTCGAGCGAATACGTTCCCGAGGGCAAATCCAGTGTTTGGACCGACAGGCGCAGTGTCGCTTCACCGCCACTGGTATAGCCGCTATAGAGGACAGCACGTTGCTTGCCCGCCATGTCGTACAGTGCTACGGTAACCTGCTCAGCCCGATCGGTACGGAAGCGCACCATAGCATCGGTACTGATTGGCATCGGTTCAACGTGCAGCCAGGTAGAACCGGATAGTGGCTCGTCATCGCGGCTGCTGATAATCGTCACCGCAACGCGGCGCGATGTTACCGTTCCGCAGTCGTTGCTGATGACAACTTCGTAGGTGCCAGCATCGGAGCCTTGGATGTTGATCTTCCGGTACGTGCTGCTATTGGCACCAGGAATATCGCGTCCATCTTTCCGCCATTGATACCGCAGCGCTGTGCCTTGAGCAACGACCGTCAGCTCGAGCGTCTGCCCATCGGCAATCCGAACCTCTTCCGG
>JBBIUD010000257.1:0-2941 GCA_037440485.1 Chlorobiota bacterium | reverse complement strand
GGAGCAGTGCTCGGAGCAGGCGTTGTGGCAGGAGCAACCTTAGCTTCAGGAGCAGGCTTTGCTGCAGGAGCTGCGCCCTTGCCCTGATCGGCAGCAAGCATCACCGATGCTGCCATGAGTGCAACGCTGAGCGTTGCCAATACAAACTTCTTCATGAGAGAAGCGAAAAAGTGGTGGAACATCTTCCTGCGCATTCGGGCGTGGCACAGGTTGTGTGCTCTGCCCTTTGCGCGTGTCCTTAGTCGAGGTAGGATGAGCAAAAGTTACACGTGTACCAACATTTTAGGAAGCGTTCATTCGGCATTCACTGGAAGCCGAGCACTGTGGGTTTCCAGGTGGCGGAGTTTTTGCTCAATGCGGCTGCGATCGAGTTCGATTTCAAAGCCAACTGCGAGCGGCGTTCCACCGCGATCGAGCCGTGCAAGAAGTTCGGCGAACGCAGCGCGCGCTTGGTCGAGCTGACCGAGCGCTTCGAGCGCGTGTGCTTTGTATGCCAAGGCGAGCACCTGATCGGGGACGACACGAAGCGACTCTTCTGCCCAGTGGAGCGCTTCCTGGTAGCGCTGCTGCGTGCCGCACAGATATGCCATCGCTCCTGCTGCAGAGGCATGCAAGGGTGCCGATAGTCCAATCCGAAGGGCGAAGGCAAATGCCCCTTCTGCTTCCCGGAAAAGCTGCATCCGCGCCAGTGTCTGCCCAAGCTGAAACCATGCGTAGGCATTGAGCGGCTCTTCGGTGACGTGTTGAATCAGCAGGCGATAGTTACGGCGAACTTTTTCTTCCAGTCGCTGGCGCGAGACGTCATAGCCGTGGTGGTAGATCACAATCGGCGAGTGGACGATAGCACCGCCACACTCGATAATGGCAGGGGTGATTTGCTCGTGGACACGACCGCGAAATTCAATGCGCCCGTAGCCGTAATTGCGGAACAGTCGCGGATACGCACCGCGGTGGGTCTGGCTGCTGCCGTCGTCTTGCCGATGGGGGCTAATGATCGTACACAGCAAGCCGCCAACGTGCGGTGGCTGTGCCTCGAGCACGGAGCGGAGCTGCGCAGCGGAGTCGGCACTGAGAATCTCGTCGGCATCGAGGTAGAGTATCCACTGCCCGCGCGCATGGCGCAAGGATTCGTTTCGCGCGGCGGCAAAATCATCGCACCAGGCAAAGCGATAAACCTCAGCGCCGTGCTGCTCGGCAACCTCGATGGTCGCATCGCGGGAGCCTGTATCCACGACAACAATTTGATCAACAACATCGCACACGCTTTTCAAGCAGCGTGGCAAGGTATTCTCTTCATCGCGGACGATCATTGCCAGCGTCAGCAACGGTCTGGGGGCAGAGTCAGTTTTCATCGCTTTCTCTAACAACACGGTGGTTGATTGATGTGGGGAATTATCTGCAGACGCGGTTGGCTCGTGTGCTGTGCTGCTGCAACGACCGAGTACCTGCTCGGTCGAAGCGATGCGCGCTGCAAGCGCATCGCGAGGAATGTAGATAGTTCCGACCAACCGCACACGTTGATCGTCGGCATCGAGGGCGGCTGCCGTTTGGCGATACGCGTCGAGTGCAGCAGCGGCATTGCCGAGTGCGCGATGAGCTTCGCCAATGAGAAACCAGCTCATCGGCTGTGCGGGCAATATTGCCAAGGAACGCTCGGCATAGGCAATGACTTGCTGCCATTGGTTCCGGTGCGCTGCCAGCAGCGCAGCATGGTTGAGTATTTGCGGCAGCAGAATGCCGTCCTTATCGGCGGTTTGCAGCGCACAGGTAAGGTCATACTCGGCGTCGTCAAGCAATCCAAGCGCCATGAGCGTTTTAGCGCGATGGTAGCGGTAAAACGCGCTGGTTGGATTGGCAGCAACGGCGCGGTCGAGCAAGCGGCGGTTTCGCTCTTGCTTTGCTCGCAGTGCCTCGGGGTCGAGGTTGTAACCCTCGTGGTCAATGACAGCAGCGCATGGAAGGCAGCGGTAGCCAGCTCGCAGCAGCGAGGGCAACACTTGCTCGTGGATAATGCCCTCATAACGAATACGTGGGTCGTTACGAAACAGGCGCAACACCTGCGTGGCATAGAGCGCCGGCAAGCCTGCACCCGCCACGCTGACCGATTGAACCGTCACCAGTAGTCCTCCCACCTCAGCCGGCGCGGTGATGATGGTATCGAGTCCACGAGCATCGCGAAGCTGCTCATCGGCATCGAGCACCAGAATCCACGGCTCTCGCGCATAGGCAAGCGCTGCATTCCGCGCTGCCGCAAAGTCGTCGGTCCAGTCGAATGCATACACCTCGGCACCGCAGGAACGCGCTCGGGACACCGTCCTGTCGGTCGAGCCGGTATCAACAACGACGATCTGCGCAGCGACGGCACGAACCGACGCGATGCAGCGCTCGATACGCTGCTCTTCGTTGCGCGCGATGATGCACACCGCCAGTGGTAACCGCTCCATGCGCTGGGTTCGATCCATGGTGTATCGCCATACACCTGCAAATGCCTTGCCAACGGCAGTTCGATCAGGCGGTATCGTCTTCGTGCTCGGGCGAGGGAATGGAGGAAAATGCAATGCGCATCGGGGCAGCCTGGCGGACTGTGTGTGCGGTGGCAATGTAGAGTGTGCCGGGTCCGTGCACGTGGTTGACCGCATCGAGAGCAGCCAGAACACGCCGATGACGCTCGAGCACCGGATCAAGCGGCAGCGGTAATTGAACGTGCGCTGGGCAGAGTTGTCTGCATTCAACCCAAACATGAAACGGCACTCCCGTGCGTGGACGCTGCTGCCACAGTCTGCGCAGAGCGTCACCGAGTACGAACGGATCATCGGTTGGCGGCACGCGCAGATGCGCATCCCATGGCTGGTTGGGGAGAGCGGTACAGCCAATGCGAAACTCGGTGGTAACCAGTCCCAAGCGTCGAAGTCGCGCGGTTGCTTTCTGCATGAGGCGGTGG
>JBBIUD010000256.1:0-2960 GCA_037440485.1 Chlorobiota bacterium | reverse complement strand
TGTGGCGCTGGTCGAATCGAGCATTGCCAGGCAAACAGCAACCGTACGACGTGCTGCATCGCCGGGTGCTTCTCGAAGCATAACAGCCAACGATGCAGGATTCCAGTCCTGGCTCTGGCGTAGCCCAAGCACAGCCGACGCGCGCACAATCACAGCCGTATCGCGGAGAAAGCGTGCAAGCCGATCGCGCGCTGTGATCCCCTCGATTGCAGCCAGCGCATATGCTGCCCGCGCGCGCACCCACGGATGTTCATCGCTGGCGACCGAAGCAAGGCGTGCACTCACACGACGAAACTTGCCCTCACCAATTTGCTGTGCTGCTGCAGACCGAATACGCCAATCTGCATGCCGAAGGTACCCGGCAACAGAATCAGCAAGCCGATCAATCCGACACTTTCCAATTGCCCACAGGCAAAAAAGCAGCGTGCTGGATTGCTTGGAGCGAATCGAATCTGCAAGCAACGCTTCGACCGCAACCGAATCAACCCGATACAACCGCGGCAGGATGTCTTCCAACGCTAATCGTTCGCGCGGGTAGATTGTCCCAAGTTTTGATGCGATAAAGCGCACGGCTTCTGTCCTGCGTTCGACAATCGCTGTGCGTGCGGGAGCGACAAAGTGCTGATACTTCTGCGGTGCTGTGCTGGCAAGAATGAACAAACTATCGAGCGAATGCGGCAACGCAGGCAGATTTGTTGACGGCTGCGTGCTCACACGGGCAGAGTGACTGGAACTATCGTCCACATCGAGCGCAATGCCGACAGTGGATTTGATGACCGACACATTATTGCCGCTTTGGCGTACGTAGCGATCGCGCCCACCGCCATCGGCAAAGATGCCGACCATCGGTAACCCTCGGCGCAAGTCAGAATAACCACGAGTATTCGCATCGTTGCGCGTGATATAGGCATCGTCGCCGCTTTCATCAACGAACAGGCTCACCGCATTTGCATTGCCGCCACCGAGCGAGAGCGATTCGACGCTATAGCAGTCATCGCCGCTGCTATCGAGCAATATGCCAACGCCGACATCATGCCCGCATCCTTGCGAGACACCACGCGCTGTATAGAGGTCGTTACCGCCATGATCCCAGAGCAAGCCGTGTGCAAAGTGTATTCCTGCACCTTGTGCGTACTGATAGGCAAGGTAACGATCTTCACCGCTGCGGTCGTCGAGGATGCCAATGCCGAACCAGTAGGCTGTTCCCTGCCCGTAGATGTCTGTTGTGTAAACGTCATTGCCCGCGCGATCGGTCAGCAGTGCAATGCCACCACTTGCGATGGGACGGTAGCCGAGCGCGGCACCCTGAGTGAACGTTAGGTAGTGCGAGTCGTAGCGCAGCACATCGAGAAACGGACTTGCCGTGGTGTAGTGATCATTCCCGTTGCCGTCGGCAAGTAGTGCGAGACCACGCGTAGCTGCAAATGCCTGTCCGTGAGCGGCAACGGTGTAATGGTCATTCCCAGCCTGGTCGAGCAGAACACCGATGCCGAATGCAGCCGCAGCTTGTGAGCAAACATTGCCGGTATAGGAGTCGCTCCCTTCCCAGTCGCGCAGAATGCCGAAGCCCCAGAGACCGGCTCCGAGCGAGTAGTTTCCACCGTGGTAGAAATCGTTACCGCTCAAATCAAGCAAGATTCCGCATCCTGCAATTCCCGCACCGAGCGTGTAGTCTGCACCCCTATAGAGGTCATTACCCGCCAGGTCAACGATAACCTGAACACCTCGCTCAAATGCCCGTTCTTTTGAGGTTTCGAGAAAGTATGCATCGTCGCCGCCAACATCGAAGATGAAGACATAGTCGCCGCGATAGGTATCGTTGCCAGGACCGCCAATTGCACAGCGTCCAAAAGGTGTTTCCCACTCGATCGTGCGAATGCTGTCGCGGAGAAGCTGCTGCGCTTGTCGAGTGCGCTCAAGTACTGCTGTGATGTGTGCGTAAAGCTTTAGCCCTTCGCCGAGCACTGTCGCAAGATCAACAAGTAAGGCCTGCTCAAAGTACTGGCGTGCTATCGAGTCGCTACGGAGTTCAGCGGCTTTGAGCTGGTAGGGATCGGCTTGTTCGTTGTCTGATGACAAAAGCCAGAGCGAATCGCTCTGCTCGAAAAGCAACGTATTGCTGCGGATGAGTTTTCGCACCGATTCGGTTGCAACACGGTATGCAGCAATCGGCGACAAATATTGTTGCACGATGCTCTGATAAACAAGCGACGTTCGCACAAGGATGGAGTCTTGCTGTCGCGATGGGTAGTGCTCCCAGACTGCTGATACTCTTCCCGCTGGCGAGCTTTGATAACCGCATTCTCGAACAAGTGATGCCGGAGTTGTTGCATCCATTCCTGATTGAAACCGGTCGGCGTAGTCATTGAGCCGACGCGCTATGGAAAAGAGCGCGTATGGCTCGGCAAAGACACGCTCGACGGCATCAAGGCGGTGATTATCGCGGCTGGCAAGACTGCTGGGCAACCACAGATCGCTCCACCGCATGCCGAGTTGTTCTAACGCACGGTCAACAAGGTCTCGCGCAGGTTGTGCGGCACTTTCAATGGTTCCGACTATTGCCAGAATCAACACTATCCCTCGCATCGCTCGCTCACGATGATTTGTTGGCTAACAACACAGCGTGCAGGTCATCGCCCGAGCGGCTGATCGCGTGGTATCGCCATCGAGGCGCTGCAGCTAACGATTCGACCCGGAGATGATCGAATACTCCGATACCATTACCAAGCAGTATCGGTGCAAAAAACAGGTGCAATTCATCAAGCAAGCCAGACTCCACACACCGTGAAAGCACCATACGCCCACCTTCGACAAGGACTGAGCTTATGGAAAAGTCTTTGCCGAGCATCTCGAATGCCGCCGGTAGCGAGATATGTCCATGGGCATCGAGTGGAACCGCCAGAATTGTTATCCCCTGACGTTGAAGCGTTGCAGCGCGTTCAGAGTCTGCTGCGTCGGGT
>JBBIUD010000255.1:0-2970 GCA_037440485.1 Chlorobiota bacterium | reverse complement strand
GCTTGAACCAGTGGTCAATGTGTTTTTCGACCTTCGTGCGGACTATATGCTGCGAACAGGCGGCAATGCGCCGTTGGAGCGCTGGTGGTGGTGGGTACAACTTCGCATCGGGTACTAATGCGCTGGCATGAACACCCAATCGCCGAGTATCTACAGGATCCAGAGACTGGTCAGGTCCTGCGCTGGTCTGAGACAGGCACCCTTACAACCGGGCATGGAGAAGCGATCGAACTTGTGGCAGGAGAAATTCCAGTGCTCTTACCTCGCCGACAGAGCGATGTCGAGCGTCATTTTGCTCAGCACTACCAAGCCGACGCTGAACTTTTCGACTACTGGGAACAGCGCGACGCTGCGACGGCACACGATGAGCGTCGCCTGCGGGAGGTGATTCTTCGCGTCATTCCGTCCCGTGCAGCGATGGTGCTCGATGTTGGTTGCGGTAATGGATGGCTTGCGCAATCGCTGGTGCCGCGTGGTGTGTTCGTCTGTTCGCTCGATGTCGGGAAAGTCAATCCCGAACGCGCACTCAGACAAACGCCAGACCCTCGCCATGTTGCAGTTGTTGGGAGTGCCGAGCATCTGCCGTTTGCCGACGAGACATTCGATTGCGTGGTTGCTTCGGAAGTTATCGAGCATCTTCCCGAGCCGGAACGTGCATTGGAGCAAATGTGGCGAGTCGTCAAGCCTGGCGGGCGGGTGATCGTCTCAACGCCGTATCGCGAGCGGATTCGGTATGTGCTCTGCATCCACTGTAATAAGCCCACACCAATCCATGCCCATTTGAACAGCTTCGACGAATCCCGCTTGGCTGTCTATCTGCGGGCAGGTCGTTTTGGCTACACTACCTTTGGCAATAAAGCGCTGCTGGTACTGCGCACGCACGTTCTCCTGAGGTTTTTTCCGCACTGGCTCTGGCGGGCTGTTGATGCACTGGCAAATCGTGTGATCAATAAACCTGCGCACATTGTTGCCTGGTGGGAGAAGCCGTAGCTATTGCAACGCGGCGATTGCAAGCGCGACCGCTGTCACTCCAGACGCCACAAACAAGACCAGCACCACCAAACAAGTCGGGCGCGTAGTCCGGCTATATAGACGGTTGTAGGTAGCGCGACGCGGGCTTGTCAGCCAGCCGAATCCACGTGGCACCTTCAGTCCAAGCGAATGCCGAACGTACCGTTTCCAGGATGTGCGCGCTGCAATACGCTTCCGCAACGACGGACGACGAAAACCAAATCGCATGACACTAGGCTGACGTGTTGTACCTCAATGTCAAACCACGATAACCGGAATATTCAGTGCATGCCGAACCGGAGAGATCGTTGCACCGAAGATGATGTCCTTGAGTCCACGGTGCCGGTGCGCGCCCATGACCAGAACGTCTGCCTGGCAGGTGTGCACCAATCGCACCAGCTCGTGGGGTACGTTCCCGTATCCGATGAAGCTTGTGCACGCAATACCACGCTGATGAATTGCCTGGCAAAGATGCTCCAGGTACTCTTCGTCTGCACGTGCTTCGGCGTCATAAGCGCTGGTGAACATGCTACCGACAGCACCCTCGACCACGTGCAATAGTGCGATGCATGCGCGGTACTGCTCGGCAAGAGCGACGGCATGCTGAATGATGGCTGGGTCCTTTTCATCGTGTGCAAGGGCTGCGGCGATTACCAAGTATCGCGGCTTATGCTCGAGGGCACTGTCCACAGATGATAACAGGTGCTCCCACGAGCGGATGCTTTGCCGTCGCATTCGCCGTGCGATCGGAAAAAGAAACGTAACGGCAAGCAAGCCAGCAAGCACCAGTGCTGCTCCGATCACCACAATTTTGAGTGCAACCGATTCGATTTCGGTCAGCCATGCTGCAATGGTCATAGATGCAAGCCGAAGATTGAGCGCTACGACAATCGCTGCTGCAATCCAACCGAGGACACGCACCCAGTATGGGCTAACCAACTCGCCCATGATAGTTCGGCTGGACGTAAAATGCACCAGTGGAATCACGGCAAAAGGGAGCTGCAGGCTCAAGATGACCTGACTCAAAATCAGGAGCTGATACGTTCCATGTTCACCCATTGTCACCAGGACAGCAAGAGCGGGTACGATTGCGATCAGCCGCGTGATAAGGCGGCGGATGAAGGGTCGAAGACGGAATCGAATGAAACCTTCCATCACAATCTGCCCGGCAAGCGTTCCAGTAAGAGTCGAGCTTTGCCCGGCGGCAATGAGGGCGATGGCGAATGCCGTACTGGCAAGTGTTGTTCCTAGCAGCGGTGCGAGCAGTGCGTGGGCTTGCTCCAATTCCGTAACCTCGATACCGCGTGTGTGGAAGACTGCTGCCGCCAGGATAAGAATGGCAGCGTTGACAAAAAACGCTGCGTTGAGGGCAACGGCAGTATCCACCATGTTGTACCGGCTTGCATCGCGCTTGCCCGAGCTGGTTTGTTCGTAGGCGCGGGTCTGCACCAATGCTGAGTGCAGGTAAAGATTGTGTGGCATGACGGTGGCGCCTATGATGCCAAGCACGACGTAGAGTGCTTCGTCGGGCAAAGAGGGAGCAAATCCAGAGACAATCGCTCCCATCGAAGGCTGCGCCAGCACCAGCTCAACGACAAAACACATTCCCACGATAAACACCAGCGAGAGGATGAAAGCTTCGAACTTTCGCATACCGAGATTTTGGATGGCAAGCAGCAGCAGTGAATCGGCACCGGTAATGAGCACGCCTGCCAACGTAGGAATGCCAAAGAGCAAGTGCAGTCCGATCGCTGTGCCAAGCAATTCGGCAAGGTCGCATGCTGCGATCGCGATTTCTGCCAGAATCCACAGTGCATAGGCTATCGGGCGGGGATACTGTTCCCGGCAGGCTTGAGCAAGGTCACGCCCGCTGGCAATGCCAAGCCGCGCCGAGAGTGTCTGCACCAAAAGCGCAATCAGGTTCGATAAAAGCAAGACCCACAGCAGTGTGTAGCCAAA
>JBBIUD010000254.1:0-2979 GCA_037440485.1 Chlorobiota bacterium | reverse complement strand
CGTCAATTGCACATCTCCGGTGCCCGGTGGCAAATCAAAAACCAATGCATCAAGCTCTCCCCATTCGATCTGTTCGACCAATGTTCGGAAATAGCCCGCCAGCATTGGACCGCGAAAGATTGCTGCCTGATCACGCTGCATGATAAACCCCATCGAAGCAACCTTGATGCCGTATTGCTCGATGGGATAGCCGACGATACTACCATCTTCGCGCTTTTCGGCGCTGAGCGTCGCACCCTCCAGACCAAACAGCGTCGGCAGGCTCGGACCGTAAATATCAGCATCGAGCAGACCGACCGTGAGTCCCTCCAGCAGCAGCGATGCAGCAAGGTTTGCGGCAACCGTAGACTTCCCTACTCCACCCTTACCCGACGCGACAGCAATCGTATCCTGTACCCCCGGTAGCAACGCGCTCGGTACGGAATGCTCAACCGAAAGCGGTCGAACGTGCACCGTGCAGTGTGCCGCGGGCAGAACACGCCGCACCGCATCGGCTATGGCAGTATCGAGTTGCTGTGCCAGTGTTCGATGAATCGGCGGTACGATTTCCACGTACACCTCGACGGCATCATCGCGGCTCTGCTCGATACGATGGATCGCGCCAAGCTGCTGGAGCGTTTCGCTCAGCTCCGGATCAACCACCGAACCAACCTGCTCGTAGAGCACCTCGATAGCATTCATCGAAAAATTGTGCTGTTCTTGGACAAACCTACGCAAACGGATGCGGGGCAGGCGCATACTCCTGCCCCGCACTCAAATTGCCCTGCCAGACCTATCGAGCGATGACAACAGGCATTGCAGCGACAACGCCATTGCCCGTGCGAAGCTGGATTTGGTATGTGCCTGCTGGCAGTGCGCGCACATCGAGCGTTGTGCCTTGTACGCCATCACTGGCTACAATCGAGGTAGCAAGCACTTTTTGTCCGAGCATGTTGACGACAACTAATTCACCACCGCGCAGCAGTCCGCTATAAGCAACCTCGAGCACATCGCTGGCAGGTACCGGCGATGCAATCAACCGTACCGTTTCCATTCGTGGTGTGGATTCTGCACTGAGCGTCGCACTCACCAGCGCGTAGCTCACATCATGGGAAATGTCGAAGATGCGGTTGACGTAGTCCTGCGGCGACTGCGCAAGCAGACGTCCAGCATCACTCTGTTGATTCCAGTCACTCGAAGCAAGCGAACGCAGTACGATCAAGGGGATCTGTGTCCGCGACGGCACGACCAGCGGAATGTGCGTGCCTTTGTTGAAATAACTGTCGCCTGTCAGATTGATCGGGTCGCTCCAGCTCTCGTTGCCGAGCGAACGATACGCAACAAAGATGTTGAACACAGGCAGCGTGTCCACTTGCACTTCCCCGATCAGGTCACCGGTTTGTTGGTCGTAGCGCAAAGCCACCTGCGGTGGATTGAGCACGATCGGCGTTGCACTGGGCACGTTGTCAATCCACTTGACAATGATGTCGGAGCCATCGGCTGTTCGTGCAACTTCAATTTCATTGCCCAGGGGCGAAATCACCTCATCGCAGACGAGCTGCTGATAGTTCCGAGCCTGTGTTGCCGAGTCGTTGTAGCCATAGACCACGGGAATATCGCTGATCGGTGCGATAAGCCGCATCGTCCAGTTTCCGTTGTTGTATTCGGTCTCGACAAGATCAACACCGAGGAATGTTGTTTGATCGGCAAACAATCCAATGCGATGGATATACGAAAAACGATTTTCTCCCGTGACAACCATCGAGTGCTGGTCATAGACTCGGTACGGCACCGCAATGGCAGCGCCGCGATTGCTTGCATACGCTTGAAGTACGGTCGTTGGCATGCGGTCGAATTGCGACCAGGTTTGCCCCATGTCGGTTGACTTGGAGACCGCGACAACGCGATTTTCCTGGTCATCAGCAAAAATGCCGTTGATGACGGCATAGAGTGTGCTACTCGCGTCGGCATCAACGTACATGGGAGAGTTGTATGTTGAGGTCATTTGTGGGGCAGGGCGGAACACAGAGTTTTCCCAGGTGCTGGGAATCGAGCCAACGAAATCTTCAAGGTCCGCCAGCCGTGCATTGATGACCAGCGAGCCATACTGCCCGTACTGTACCGTGCTCGACCGTGACGAAAGAATGCCGCAGTAGGCAAAACCGGAGCGATCAGCGCCGCCATTGAACCCAACAAGCCGCCCCGCGCCGAAAAGATAGCCGCTCGGATTGTTGTTGAGTGGACCTTGCTCGCTGTACTCGAAGACTTGCCCCTCGGTCCGGACGTACACGGCGGTGCCCGTTCGGTAGTAGTTGGTTTCTTTGGGATAGCGATAGCCTGTGATGCACACCTTCAGGTCCAGTGGAGCTGAGCTTTCGGATGGATTTGCAAGAGCCAGTTGTGGCACACCGTAGAACGTCGAGCTATTGTTGACCAGCGTTTGACGGAGCCAGGTTGTGCCTCGATTGGTCGAGTACCGAAAGACAAGCTGCGTCCCCAGATCACCGCCGGATTGACGATTATCCTGGACAATGTGCTCTACAATGCCGAGCGTCCGTGAAATCGGTTCATAAGCAATCGGTAACGCTGAGGGGAAAAAGTAGGTGAAGTTGGTGTAGCTTCCTCGGAACAGGCGCGTGAACGTTACCGCCTGGGTTTGGTCATTGCGGGGCTGCTCCAATGGGAGCGCGACCGATGGATCGAAACTGGAAAGCTGCCGTTGTGGAGGCAGCTGTGGTAGGCGTTCACCACTTGAACGCTCGATGAGTCGTTGCGCGGTTGCACTGCTGAGCAGAACTACCGCCATCAAGGTAAACATGCGCAGCATGGAATAGCTCCAAAAGTTGAACAACGAAATAAACGAACCATTCGATTGCGTTTACAAGGGCTGCAAATTACAAATCACCGGGTAACGATGATTGGGTACACAACTGTCTGTTCGCCGATTTTGATCACCAGCGCGTAGGCACCGCTGGGTATGTCCGCAACATGACAGCTAAG
>JBBIUD010000253.1:0-2994 GCA_037440485.1 Chlorobiota bacterium | reverse complement strand
ACTACGCCGAAACTCGGTTGGCACATCAATCGGACTTAACGCCACTGCCGCTTGTTCAGAGAGTGCGCGGCATGCCCAGGCACATTTTTCGACTTCCGCGCGTCCTTGTGCAACCGGCTTTCCCATTTCGATTGCTGCCAACCGAGCTGCCTCATCGCGATGATCGAGCAATGCCTCTGCCAGCTTTTCGATCAGCGTGACTCGTTCCGTAAGCACGCGCCAGCGCCATTGATGCTGCGCCGCTACCGCAGCATCGAGCACAGTGCTCAACTCGCCATCGCTCATCACCGCATAGCGCGCGACAATATCACCAGTTGCTGGATTACGGCTAATCAGTTCCATCGAGTCTCAAAGCGTCAAACGGACAATTGCTCGCACCGGTCGGCAGTGCAAAACTATCAGTGCCCGCGATAAGTCCAGCACGAGTCACCGCGCACCGCAGCGCACAATCGAGAACCTTCTGGGTCCACACTCGACAACAGCACGCCGTGTCTTTACCGACGTAGTTGTTTCACTACTCTCATCAGCCTTATGGTTACTGTTCAACAGGCTCTCTCGGCTGTCCGGATCGGCGAGCCGACGCACATCACCAACGGAATGTTGGTGTTCCCGCTCCATGCCGCACAGATTCTCGAGCGTGATTCGATCACGTTTGCAGAAGCACACAGCGCTCGAACAATATCAGTTAGGGAGTGTCGCTCCGGTGCACGAGTCTCCCAACTTTCTGTTACCGTTGGTAGCGAGATACCAGTCATGATACCCGAAGGAACGTTGTTACTGGGCGGGTGGCAGAACAGGATAGTCAATCTCTCGCTGCTGCTACCGCGCGGTGAGCACACAATTCCAGTCAGTTGCGTTGAAGCATCTCGGTGGGGCTACCGTCGCTCTGCACCGTATCCGTATATGCTGACGCAGAGGGAATCACGCCAAAGAGGAGAACCGCAGCCACACGATGCCGAGAGCAGTGAGCATGATCAAGAGCAGTGTGAAGAGGTAGAACAGTTTAGTGTATGCGCGTTCATTGCACCGCCCACAATTCGCTCTGCCAAGCTCGGTTCACTGGCAAATCGCAGCCATGTTCAGTCAAACGTATGGAATCGCGTTGACGAAAAACTCCAACGCGAAGGCACTACCAGTAGAACGCGCGACTTGAGCGCTGTCTTTGGGCGAAAGTACGTCGAAGATATTCGCCAAAAGATCCTCGGCATCACTCCACTGCCCGACCAGATTGGAATCCTGGTTGCGATCGGCGATGTGTACTACGCGCTCGAGTACTTCGATTGTCCGGAAACGTGGGCAGCAGTGCATCACCGAGTCCTTGGCGCCTATCTCAGCGATGCATCGCTGGCGTTGGGACACACGTTCGAGTATGTCCCGACAGCCGAAGAACTGCTGCACGTCTTTTCCGGCATGACCGAACCGGCCCCGAATGCAACGGTACCGCCCACCGATAGCTCGATCTACAAAACAAGTTCTGCACCAGCCGGTCTGGGCACACACACACTCATCTGTGCTCAACGAGTATGGCTCGATATTGTCCCGAATGCCAACAGTCGAAGTACAACAATCCGACTCGGCACGCGCACGCTATCGGGTTTAGCCTTTCATGCCAACGATCGAATGCGCCATGTCGCTCTGTTCGTCGAGCGACACAGAGGGCGAAAGCAATATCACCAGCATCAGATTTAGGTCCCGGTCAGGAGGCTCTCTCGTGTGGGGCAGACCGCAGTCGGTCTGCCCCGCTGCATTTATCCGGACTTCGGGCGTCTTGCCGAAGGGCTGCCCGTAGTTTTGCACAATGTTTTCCACACTTCCACACCGCACCCAATGTCTGAACACTTCGAACTGATTGAGCGCGAGCAGCGCGTTCTCTACCCGATTTACCGCCGGCTGCCGATCGTCATTGCGCGTGCTCAGGGCTGCTGGATCGAGGATCGAAGCGGGCGTCGCTACTTGGATCTCATCAGCGGCATCGGCACCAACGCACTTGGTCACAGTCATCCTCGCATCCTGGACGCAATCACCGCACAAATTGCGCGCTACCTGCACGTTTCGAACCTCTACTACCAGGAACCGCAAATCGTGCTTGCCGAAAAGCTCTGCCAACTGACAGGGTACCGAGCGGTGGTGTATTCGAACTCTGGGGCAGAGTCGTGGGAAGCAGCGGTCAAACTTGCGCGACGCTGGGGACATCGAAACGGCAAGCAGGGTGATATTATCACCTTCAGCGGTGGTTTCCATGGGCGAACCTACGCTGCACTCTCTGCGATGGATAAACCGCTCTACAAGGACGGTATGGGACCATTCCTGCCGGCAATGCGTGTGCTACCCTTCAACGACCCCGATGCCCTCGAATCAGCGGTAGATACAACGACGGTCGCCGTCGGACTGGAATTCATCCAGGGCGAGGGCGGCATCGTCGAAGCAGCGCCGGAATTTGTTGCGCGCATCGAGCAGTTACGCCAACGGTACGGCTTTCTGCTCATTGCCGACGAGGTGCAAAGCGGCTGCGGGCGAACCGGCGACTTTTTCGCGTTCGAGCGCTACGGCATTCGTCCCGATATCGTCACGATGGCAAAAGCAATTGGCGGTGGGCTACCGCTGGGTGCCATTCTCGTTGCCGAGCACCTGCTCGGTGTTTGGGAGCGCGGTCAACACGGCACAACCTACGGCGGCAACCCTGTCGCGTGTGCGGCGGGAAGTGTTGTGCTCGACGAACTCACCAGTGGCGGTCTGCTCGAGCATGTTCGCCACATCGGCGCGTTGGTTCGCGCACGACTGGAGCATCTGGCAGAATGCTTCCCGACCCTGATTCGGTCGGTACGAGGGCGTGGCTTGATGCTCGGGCTGGAATTACACGAAGATGCGACAGCGCTCCGCGATGCGCTATTGGCGCGCGGTGTGGTTGCAAATGCCACCGCAACAACCGTCCTTCGGCTGCTTCGACGATGCCGCCCTCGCCCTGGATGAATTCCAGTCCGACGGCGACCGTCG
>JBBIUD010000252.1:0-3008 GCA_037440485.1 Chlorobiota bacterium | reverse complement strand
ACACGGTTCGGCGAACACGGCGCATTGCATCGGTGCCCGTTGGTGAAGCATTGCTGGGGAGGGTGGTCAATCCTCTGGGTGTACCGCTCGATGGGAAAGGTCCGATCAATACACCGCATTCACTACCAATTGAGCGTAAAGCGATCGGCGTCGTTTATCGCCAGCCGGTCAAAGAGCCGCTTCAAACCGGAATCAAGGCAATTGATGCGCTTATTCCGATTGGGCGTGGACAGCGAGAGTTGATCATCGGTGATCGCCAGACCGGCAAGACGGCGGTCGCCATTGACACCATTATCAACCAGCGATACACGCATACTGACGACGCAGCACGCCGCGGCGTCAAGCCGGTGTATTGCATTTACGTTGCTATTGGGCAGAAAGCCTCGACGGTAGCCAACGTCGTTGCAACACTTGAACAATACGGTGCGCTCGACTACACAATCGTTGTCGTTGCGAATGCATCGGATCCAGCGCCACTCCAATTTATCGCACCGTACTGTGGTGCTTCGATGGGCGAATATTTCCGCGATAGTGGTCGCCATGCATTGATTGTCTATGATGATTTGTCGAAACAAGCAGCCGCATACCGACAGGTATCACTGCTGTTGCGTCGTCCGCCTGGACGCGAGGCATATCCCGGTGATGTGTTCTATCTCCACAGCCGGTTGCTCGAGCGTGCAGCAAAACTGAGCGATGAGTACGGAGGCGGTTCACTGACAGCATTGCCGGTGATCGAAACGCAAGCCGGTGACGTCTCGGCCTACATTCCGACCAATGTCATCTCAATTACCGACGGTCAGATATACCTGGAAACAAATCTTTTCAACGCAGGGATTCGACCGGCACTCAATATTGGCATTTCCGTTTCGCGCGTTGGTGGAAATGCACAGATCAAAGCGATGAAAAAAGTTGCCGGACCACTGAAGCTGGAAATGGCTCAGTACCGTGCACTCGAAGCATTTGCTAAGTTCGGTTCGGACCTTGATAAAACAACGCAGCAGCAATTGCGGCGTGGTGCCCGATTGGTCGAGCTAATGAAACAAAAGCAATACAGCCCAATTCCGGTGGAAAAACAGGTCGCGTTGATTTATGCCGCCACGAATGGTTTTGTTGATGAATTACCGGTTGAATCGCTTCAGCGCTTTGAGCAGGAACTCTACGAATACCTCGATAGTGCGCACCAAGAGCTCCTCGACGCAATCGCAATGACCAAAGACATTACCCCGGAAATCAAAGAAAAACTCGACGCTGCATTGCGTGTGTTTGTCGAAGGTTTCCGTCGCACTGTTTGATATCAGGGATGATTGTTCTGACCGGAGGAGCTGGATTTATCGGAAGTGCTCTGCTTTGGCGACTCAATGCAGAAGGCATAGCAGATGTGATCGTCGTTGATCGCTTGGGTAGGGACGGTAAATGGAAGAATCTTGTCGGGAAACGCTTCCGAGCACTCGTCACTCCCGAACAATTCTTAGCCGACATTGAGCGCAACACGGTTGGTTCATTCGATGCGATAATTCACCTTGGTGCGTGTACCGACACAACGGAGCGTGATGCGGATTACCTTGCTGAGAACAATTATCGCTACAGCGTTCGACTTGCCACCTTCGCCCTCGAGCGCGGAATTCGATTTATCTATGCCAGCAGCGCGTCGGTTTATGGCGATGGGAGTAGTGGTTACAGCGTTGGGTCAACTATCCAGCTCCGACCGTTGAATGCATACGCGATGAGCAAATACATGTTCGACTGTTGGATCGAAGAGGAACGGAAGACCGAGGACGTAATCGGACTGCGCTTTTTCAATGTGTTCGGTCCGAACGAATATCACAAAGGCTCGATGGCGAGCATGGTGTACAAATCGTTCCTTCAGATTCAACAGACAGGCAGAGTACGGTTATTTGCCAGTACCAGTCCCGACTACGCCGACGGTGAGCAGAAGCGGGATTTTGTGTACGTCAAAGACGTCGTCGAGATTATGTGGCGGTTGCTGGAATCGTATTCATCAGTGTCTCGTGTTCGTGGTATCTACAACGTCGGCAGTGGTTGTGCTCGGTCGTGGAATGATCTTGCTCGTGCAGTGTTTGTGGCGCTCAAGCAACCACCGGCTATTGAGTACATCCCAATGCCAGACGAATTGCGAACGCAATACCAAAACTTCACCGAGGCAGATATGGAGCCACTCGCTCGCGTATTTGCGCAGAATGGTTGGGTGCTACCGGCAACCCCGTTAGAAGATGCCGTCGGTGATTATGTCGGTAACTACTTACTTCAATCGTGGCAATATTTGTAGGATAGAACCATGGCAACTCTCCGGGACATACGGCGGCGTATCGTAGCAGTTCGCAATACTTCGCAAATCACATCTGCAATGCGAATGGTTGCAGCAGCAAAGCTTCGCAAGGCACAGAATGCAATCATCGCAGCGCGACCGTATGCTGCTAAGGTTGCGGAAATTCTTCAGAATTTAGCGCACGCGGAACGGTATAATTTCGCGCACCCGTTTTTCGAAGAGCGAGCAGAGGTCAGAAATGTCCTGTTAATTGTGGTCGCCAGCGATCGTGGCTTGTGTGGAGCATTCAATGCGAACGTTCTCAAAGCGGCGCAGTACTACATCGAGCGTAAGTTTCCGGAAGAATTTCCGAAGGCACGGGTACATATTGTTGCGGTTGGTAAGCGTGCTGTCCAGTATTTCCAGCGTCGGCGTGAGCACGTTGTCCTGTCGTTACCTGATGTATTCGGGCGTCTTGATTTTTCAACAGTGCTCCGCATTGCACCGTACGTTGGTGATGGTTTTATCAGCGGTGAATATGATCGGGTATTTGTTCTATTCAATGAGTTCCGTTCCATTCTCCGCCAAGAAGTTCGGAGGAATCAGGTTTTGCCTATAGTGACAGCTACCAAGCAGGAACGACACGATACCGGAGACTACATTTACGAGCCATCGCGGGCAGAGATTCTTGAGGCGTTGCTTCCACAGTATGTAAATCTGCAAATTTGGTCGGCACTGCTTG
>JBBIUD010000251.1:0-3033 GCA_037440485.1 Chlorobiota bacterium | reverse complement strand
GCGCTGAGCTGCTGTCCCCTGCGCCGTGCGCACCAGCACCGTGTACACGCCCGAGGGCAAATCTGCAACGTTTACCGGCACGGCGGTTGTGCCGTCTGGCAGTGTTGCGCCCTGGAGCAGTGTGCGAACGCGTCGCCCAAGACCGTCGTAGAGCGCAACCTCGACGTTGGTTGCGTGCCCTCGAAAGCGCTGATTCGGGCGGCCGAGGCACACCACCGGGCAGCACATCATCCCTTTGCAGGTATCCGGTCGTCCAGTCAGGTAGAAGACTTCGGGGCGGTGATGGCTCAGGTGCGTGCGCTCTCCCACGAATTGCGTCAGCACAAGTATCTAGACCTCGTTGATGGTCAGCAGATTGTGTTCCGCCCAGAGCGGGCTCGGCTTTTGGGTCCGACCACAATTCAGGTGGGGGAGGAAACACTCACCGGCCGGGCAGTACTGATTGCGACGGGTTCGCGCACGGCGGTGCCGCCCATCCCGGGTCTAACCGAAGGTCCTTACCTCACCAACGAGACGCTCTACAGCCTGACCGAGCTGCCCAAACACCTCATCGTCCTGGGCGGCGGCTACATCGGACTGGAGAACGCTCAAGCATTTGCTCGATTGGGAAGCCGGGGCAATACAGACGACATTGGTCTGGAGGCACTGGGCATTGCCACTGACCGACATGGCTTTCTCCGAGTGGATGAAACGCTGCGTACAGCGGTGCCGACCGTGCTGGGAGCCGGCGATGTGATTGGCAATCCGCCTTTTGTGTACACGGCTGCCTACGAAGGGCACCTGGCTGCGGAGAATGCGCTGCTGGGTCGCCATGAAGTACGGGACTACGAAGCCCTTCCCTGGGTGGTGTTCACCGATCCGCAGGTAGCGGGCGTGGGACTAAACGAGCGCGAGGCACGGGCAGCCGGGATTGCGTATGAGGTGTCCATACTACCCCTGACAGAAGTGCCTCGGGCGCTCGTAGGTCGGGACACGCGCGGCTTTCTCAAGCTGCTGCGCGACCCTACCACCGATCGGCTGCTTGGTGCCCGGGTCCTCGCACCAGATGGCGGCGAGCTAATTACCGAACTTGCGCTCGTGCTCCGCTATGGTATTCCGGTCTCCGAGTTGGCGCGCCATTTCCATCCCTACCTGACTTGGTCGGAAGCGGTCAAGCTTGCTGCGCTGGGCTTTACAAAAGACGTCCGCCACTTAAGCTGCTGCGCAGGATGATGGCCCAAGACCAAAGCGCCCGACGGTGGTAGCAGAGCAGCGGGCTCCTAACGCGTTGGGAGGCTCGGCGAGCTTCTATTGCCAGATTCCTGCTGTCCCCACATCACTCCTCAGTGAAAAAGTCTCCATCTACTTTTTTGAGCTTGTAGATGGTGGTCGTGGATACGCCAACGTCGTATTCGATCATCAATTCAGCAAGCCGCTGCCCATCAATGAGCACGATCTTATCGGTGATTTTGGACACGTATTCGATCGCGTCTTTGGTGAACGACGACGTGGTAATGAACACGCCCTTGCGTGCGCGCTGCCCTTGCAGCGCACCGACAAACTTTTGAATTTCCGGGCGACCGATTGGCTGTGCCCAGCGTTTGGCCTGAATATACACCACATCCAAGCCCAGGCGGTCTTCGTTGATAATGCCGTCAATGCCTTCGTCGCCGCTGCGCCCCACAGCTCGCGCGGCGTCCTCGAACGTTCCACCATAGCCCATTGCCACCAGCAGACGAACAACGAGTTTCTCGAAAAACGACGGAGAGCATTTGCGGATCTGCTCCAAAAGCTCATCGGCAAGCTCGCGTTTGAGTTGCTCGTGGGTCCTCGCCAGCAGCTCTTCCGGAGTTTCCGACTCCTCGCCAGCCAGTTCCGACCGTTTGACGTTGGCTGCTTGCCGATTCCGGAACTCTTGGAACTCGGGGAATTGCTGTAGGAATTGGACATCGATCTGTTCGGGTTGCATGCAGAGCACATCCCGGCCCCGCTGCGTGATCTGCAGGTAGCCTCGACGGGGCGCTTCCACTAACCCTGCGTTCTTTAGATACGTCCGTGCCCAACCGACACGATTGTCGAAGATCGGCTGCTGGCCGCTTGGGAGAAGCTCTTGTCGCTCTTGTGGCGAGAGATTAAAGTGCGCTGCAAGCGCTTCGACCGCTTCGCGGAAGGTGCATTCACTTCGCTGCTCGAGTAACTGCAAGAGCGGTAGCATGATTTCGTGGTATTTGGGGATGCTCATCAGCTCCTCCGTAGTTTCAAAAGGGACACAAACGGAGCTCACCGCTGGTGCATTGCGCAAGCGCCGTGAGAACATTCATTGATGTGCATGGCATCGGTCGAAGCAAAAATACCGCATACTCGATTTCCAAACCGAGTGCCATCTGCCGTGCCCTGTAGGGCAAAAACACAAGCGGCTCCCCATTGGTGGAGAGCCGCTGTGATGCGTTGTTCCGGGCGATATTCCTACCGCGTCACCACCAGGCGCTGGGCTGCTGTCCCCTGCGCCGTGCGCACCAGCACCGTGTACACGCCCGAGGGCAAATCTGCAACGTTTACCGGCACGGCGGTTGTGCCGTCTGGCAGTGTTGCGCCGTGGAGCAGTGTGCGCACGCGCCGCCCAAGGCCGTCGTAGAGCGCAACCTCGACGTTGCTTGCTGTGCCGACGCTGTGCAGTGCAACAGTGACACTCTCGCTTGCGGGATTCGGGATGATAGAGCCGATCCGCACGCTGCTGACTGCGCCAAACTCATCGCCTGGTTCTGCAACCTGGGAGACCGCGCCCTCCAGTAGCACACGCCCACGCCCGATGACGATACCGTTTTGGTCTCGGAGTGTATACTCGACCTCCACCGCGTCTAATCCGTCGCGCTTACCACCGGCAACCGTCATAAAGATCGGACGGAAGAGCTCACCGGGGGCGAGGGCATCTTTGATGACGACGCCGCAGCCTCGACTGGGGCACTTGATAGTCACTTGTGAGCCGTCAACCGGACCCAGTGCCAGGATGTTCGGCACAGTGCCATCGGGTTGCGGTAGTGCGCGCACCTCGAT
>JBBIUD010000250.1:0-3046 GCA_037440485.1 Chlorobiota bacterium | reverse complement strand
CCCATTGGGCAGTTGTCGTCGAGGGTACTCCAATTTTCGGTGGCATCGAGAACAAGGTCCGTCCACCGGCTGACACGACTTCCGCTCCACTGCTGAGAATTCACGCGACCGCAGTGTTCGGCGGCATCGAGGTAAGCTGAATCAAAAAACGGCGACCGACCGTTACTGCGCTTGGTACGACGGGCAAACTGTTTTCATGGATCAAGCGTACACATCTCTGAGCGATGAGAAACTCTACCGCATGCTTAGCGACCCCAAGCACCGCGAGCATGCGTTCGCCGAAATCTACCGTCGCTATAGTCAGCGCGTCTATGTTTATTGCCGCAAGATTGTCCTCAACACCCACGACGCCGAAGACGCATTCCAGGACACGTTCCTGAAGTTTCTCAACAGCGTGTCAGAAACCCGCGCAATGACAAACCTGCCAGGATTTCTGCTAACCATTGCCCGCAATTGCTGCATGGATATTCTGGGCAAACGCCGACAGCATATCGAGCTGATGGAGGAATGGCACGGGGCGGCATCCGATCATACCGTCGAACAAGACGAATTGCATCAACTCATCACCATGGCGCTCGAGCTCCTACCCTTCCAATGGCGCGAAGCGATCGTACTGCAACTCTACGCCGATATGAGTTACGATGAAATCGCTCAAGCGCTGAACGTTCCCGTGACAACAATCCGCAACTGGATCTGCCGCGGTAAGCAGCGACTGCGAGAAATTCTCCAGCCATACTTTACCGAACGCGATGTCGAATCCCCTCAATAGCGAGAATGGAACAGAGCTATCACGAACAAATTGATTTATTCCTCGATGGTGAGCTACCCGCCGAGCAGCGACCACAGCTATTTGCAGCATTAGCGTCGAGCGATGAATTACAGGCAGAATTTCACCAAGCACTCACCATTCGTCTGTCAGCCCGCCGGTATGCACAGCAATTGGTCCCTCCTCCCGTCTTGACTGCACGCATCCTTGCAGCTGCCTCACCTCCAGCACCACCGCATGTCAAGCGATTGTGGCAGTCCCTGGTTTCACCAACCGTACTTGTTGCTGTCGGCGCTGTTGTGCTTGGATTCTTGGTTGGCAGGCTAACATCACCACCGACGCCGGTCACCACACCACACCAGACCGCTATGCCCTCTTCACTGCCAACGCAAGCACAGACACTCACTATCACAGAGTCACAAACTCTGCAACAACCAATAACTACGACTCCGCCTGCCGGTAATGACGTATTGCCAACGGTATCAGTCGCTGCACCTACTCCATCATCACCATTACATTCAGGACCAAACATTCCCCTGTTATACATCGCACAACCGTCTGCGAACGGCTCATGGCAGCAAGAGACGGAACGCTCACCGCACAATGCACACCCGATTCTGGCATCGCTACCTCAAACCATACCTGATGATATCGAGA
This sequence comes from Chlorobiota bacterium, assembly GCA_037440485.1. Lineage (GTDB taxonomy): Bacteria > Bacteroidota > Ignavibacteria > Kapaibacteriales > NICIL-2 > NICIL-2. The sequence goes on along the minus strand of JBBIUD010000250.1, from coordinate 1,623 downwards.
CTCCGCCACCTCCAAGCAACGATGAATTCATCATCAGCATCCGACGGACCAGCACAGTGATGCTTCGCCAGGCAAACCTTATTCAACCGGACGGGAGCAATCCTCTCCACAATACGATTGCGTCGGTGGAGTATCGCGAACGGAACGTTGCACTGGTTATTCAGGCAGGAAGCGAGCAATTTCCCATTTACCAGGTTCAGGCGACGGGTAATGGACAACCATCGTATTCGCTGCAGCAGCAATTGTGGTGGATTGGTGGAGGCATGCGCGTCTATGCACCGCGCAATGAATCGAACGCCATACTATCAACGGTACGCCCTGTTGCTGGAATTATGCTCGGAAGCAGTGCTTACGGTGTCCTCGGTCGCATCGAGCTTGGATTGGTATGGGAGCCACTCCCCACCGTGGGCATGCAGTTTCTTCTGGAGGGAATGGTCCACTCGCACGGGGTCAACCGTCGGTGGGAACATGCAGAAAAACTCAGCACAAGTATTGGCTTAGCGCTCCGCTTCTGATGGGTTGTGCGGTGTGACAAACACGACTGACTCGCGGAGCAGTGTTACTGCACCCGGCTCACCTCGCTTCGGCTTGCGAATGTATTTACGCTGGGTCCAGGATACGGGGACATACGTTCCATTTCGCGCTGCCGAGTAATACGCAACAATTGCTGCGGCATGTTCGATGACTGCCGGCGGAGGAAGTATCCGCGATGAGAGCGGAATGAGACCATGCGCACCTTCGACACCGCGTGCATGCAACCACACATCGTGCGGTCGAGCAATACCAAACGTCAGCTCCTGATTACCGCGAGCATCTTTCCCGACCAGCAGGAGGTATCCTCCTGATAGTGCAAAGCGTCGCACCCGCGATGCGCTCGGTGTTAGAACACGCCCCTGCCGTAGCGTTCCTGCTGATGAGACCGGGAAAAGCCGCTTCTCGATTGCTTCGATTTCCAGCAGTGATGGCGACATCGCCAATTCACGCTGTGCAGCTTCGAGGATGGCTCTACGGTCACGTAGCTCGCCCGAGCGCCTGCGAGCGTGCTCTGCACCACGACGAATTTTCCGAGCTTGTGCGAAATAGTGCTCAGCATTCTGTAACACACTTTTCGATGGATCGAGCGGAACAGCAAGCTGTTGCCCATCCCACGTCTCAACGGAAAGTTCATTGTGTCCGCGCTGATGCCGATGCGGATGCGATGCGAGAAGATTCCCCCACTCCAGGTAGCGATCGGCATCGGAGGCAGATGCGACTTGCTTCTGTAGTGTTTCGAGAGCATGGTCAATGCGTCGGAGTTCTGTTCTAATTCTGTGCTCGATCGCGCGCCGTGCCTGGTCGAGCACCCACGTGCGATAGCGCGACCGCACACACCGGAGGATTCCTTCTTCGACGGTAGCTACGTGCTCAATGCGCCAGTGGCTGCTGAGTGGGGGTCGAAGAAAAAACTGCTCCTGCTCGTCGCGATAAGCAATAACTGGCTCCGGCGATTCGATAAGCTGCTGGCGAAACTGGTATGCACGCGCAATAAGGCTCTCTCGCTCGGCAGCACTGAACATGCCCCACACGGTGTCGGGATTTAGTTGTTGCTCAATGCAGAATACTTCGGCATAGGGCTGAGCAAGA
>JBBIUD010000249.1:0-3048 GCA_037440485.1 Chlorobiota bacterium | reverse complement strand
ACGTAGAGCCCATTGCTGGTTGCATCGAGCATTCGCCAGCGTGTGCATTCGCCGAGCGAGCACACAAATGCTTCGCACCCAACCTGGCGCGCAATAACCGATGGGAGCCGCCGATCGCCAGGAATGTTGATGGCAGCCGTATGGCATCCAGGCAAAATATGCCGAAGCTCCGAAAGCAAGCGGTGATCAAAGGAAGTGAACAGAACGTGTTCGGTCATCTGGCAGCGCTCGACAATTGCCACCAGGCGTTCAAGCTTGCGCATGCTCTCTCCGTCGCCATCGGCGGTAGCTTTGATTTCGATGGTGGCATAGGTGGAATGCTGACGGAGCAGCTTCAGTGCATCCTCGAGCAACGGGACACGCTGCCCGCGGTAGGTAGCATCAAACCATGAGCCAGCATCAAGCTGCGATAGCTCAGAATAGGTAATGCGGTGTGTTCGCCCATGCCCGGATGTCGTCCGACCCAGCGTTCGATCGTGGAAGAGCACCGCTTGCCCATCGCTGGTGAGCTGGACGTCAACTTCCACCATCGGCACGCCGGCAGCAATTGCCGATTCGATTGCAGCCAGAGTATTTTCCGGTGCAATCGCCGAGGCGCCGCGATGCGCCACTACAAAGCGCCGGTGCAACCGGACAAATTCTGCAAGCGGCATCATGCGTGAATGTCGGTTACCGATGGGACACCAAAGACACCCTCGCGTTGCCCTCGCCACCCGCGGAGGAATTCTTCCGCCTTGAGGATGCGCCGACCGGGAAGCTGAATCTCGACAAGCTCAAGCTCACCGTAGCGGCAGCAAGTCACCCAGCGATCCCCGTTCATTGACCAATGACCGGGGTGTGAGTGGTGCTGTGTTTCCTCTGCGATGCGGGCACGGTAGATTTTCAAGCGCGCACCATCAAGCAGCGTCCAGGCGCCGGGGTTGGGTGAATAGCCATGGATGCGATTGCGAACCGAGCGAGCATCGGCGTTCCAATCAATCCACGCCGTTTCTGCATGGAGCTTGGGTGCGGTGGTTGCCTGTGCATCGTCCTGCGGCACTGGATGCTGCGTTCCTGCCTGCCATGCAGCAATGGTACGGCTGGCAAGCTCTGCACATCGTGGCGCCAGCAGCGCCTCGGCATCGCCTGCGGTGATACCATCGGGCAGAGGCACCCGCTCCTGGAGCAGAATCATGCCCGCATCTACGCGCTGGCTGAGCACAAAGGTTGTGATCCCGGTCTCGCGTTCGCCAGCAATGATCGCGTGGGCGATCGGCGCTGGTCCTCGATACTTGGGCAGTAGGCTTGGGTGCACGTTGAATGCTAGCGCTGGTAACGACAGCAGCGGTTGTGGCAGAATGCGAAATGCGAGCACACAAAAAATATCAGCACCGACCGAAGCAATCGCTCGGATGAATGCCTCATCCCGAAGCGATACAGGTTGGAAAATCGGCGCAATGCCTAATCGCTCGGCTGCGATGCGAACCGGTGTCGGTCGCGGGCGTTTCCCCCGCCCAGCAGGAGTATCCGGCAGCGTAACGACGGCTGCAACGTTCCAATCACGGTGGAGCCGCTCTAGCGTCGGTACGGCAAAGTCTGGTGTACCAAAAAACACAATCCGGGGAACGCTCATTGAGCGGTCGCTAGAATGTGCTTGAGCTTTGTAATCACGGGCACCGGTGTTGGGTCAACGCCATTGAGCAGCGCAAGGTAGTAGCTTGTCCAATCGCCGATGTAGAGCAGACTCATCATGCGCGCTAGCAGTGTCGTGCCGCGCCCTTCGACCGAGTAGATAGCGCGGACGCCGGCTCCACGGAGAATGTCCTCGAGCGCCTGGAAGCGCAGCGCCACGCGTGGGTGATCGTCCCGATCGCGAAGCAGAATGATCGCCGCCTGTCGCACAATCGCTGGCGGATGCTGCCAACCGTTGATTTCGTTGTGGTTCATTTCGGGGAGTACGTGCGAGAACGCAAGTTGCTTTGCATTCTCCTGAATTTGCCCTCGCCAGCGCAGCGCAACCGCATCGGTGCGTTCGTAGGCGGCATAGATGACCGGCAAGCGTCCGCGCAGCGAGCGTGCCAGAGCGTATGCCGGATTATCGGCGGTCGGTTCGGCACACTCTTCCGAGAGTTGTTCGAGCACTGCCAGCATGTCTGCCGTTGCTTTTTCGGTAGCGCGTCGGGCAGTGTCTTCAACCGCTGGATGACTGAGCACCGTTTGCAGCAACGGGAAAAACGAATAGCCAACCGCTGCACGCGGCTGAAAGCCACCGGGGATCGTGATGCATGGCACGCGGTGACGCTTGGCAAGTGCTGCCAGACGTCCGCCCGTTGTTATGCAGAGCAAATGCGAGGTATGCTTCCGTGCTTCGGTGTAGGCTGATAGTGTTTCTTCGGTGTCGCCGCTATACGAACTGGCAATGACCACGCTCGAGCGATCCAAAAACGGCGGCACACCATAGCCACGCCATACGTGCACGCGCACCCGCTCTGCACCGCGGGTTGATGCACAGTAAGAGCGCACAAGATCGGCGCCGATTGCCGAGCCACCAAGCCCAGCAACAACTATTTCTGAACGTACCTCGATGCCTTCTAGGGGTGGTGCTTGCGCTGCCAGTTGCATCGCATGCCGAACCTGGTCAGGAAAGGTGCGCAGGACTGCCCGCATATTCGAGCGGTCATGGTCAAAAAGTCGGGTTCGTGGTGCCATCGCTGAGCCAGTGAAGTTGTAGACAATTGCCAGTATCTTTGTATGCAATGATAAGAAACCGAGCCGCGTTTGCTTTTTGCTGTCTCCTGCTGCTTGTGGGTGCACACCGATGCATCCGGGCACAGACAATGAATTACCCCATCCGAGCAGAACTGATCATGGACTCGGTGCAGTCGAACTACGTTGGCGAGTGGCGGTCGGTAACGCTGGTGTTGACCAATCAATCGAAGCGACCGATACGCTGCACACCTCGCGCCATCATCACCAAGGATGGGCAACTCTGCGCACGGACCAAAGTCCCACGCCATCAGCTCTGGCTGCTTGGTCCTGGTGAGCACCGACAGATTCGCGGCACGGATA
>JBBIUD010000248.1:0-3069 GCA_037440485.1 Chlorobiota bacterium | reverse complement strand
CTCAATGCTGACTTCGTGACGTTCAAGAACGTGACGATCAGTGCGACGGGAACGGGAGGCTCGAACTGGGCAGTGTGTGCGGAGCTGATGGGCAATAGCGTCAGCGATGGCTGCGATGGGGTGACCTTCGATGGGGTGGTGTTTAGCGGACGTCAGGCGACGAGTTTTGTGTACAACGACATACTGCTTTTGTCGAATGCGGCGTATCACACGGGATTGGTGGTGAAAAGCTGCACGTTCCAGAACGGGAGTGCGGGGATGTACATATGGCGGACGGTAACGCCGTTCATGGGAGGACATCAGTACGTGGACAACACGTTTAGTGGATTTTACGCTGGTGCGATATTTTCGAACGTGACCGATGGTTTGGTGATCCGTGGGAATGTGATCAGCAGTAATTCGACGGGTATCAGTGCTGGGGTGAACATCGCCAACAACATTGGTGATTTTCGTTTTGAGAAGAACCGGATCAACTTGACCGGAGGGCAGAGCACGCAGGCGCCGGGATTGTTTTTGCAGGCACGGTCGAGCAGCAATCCTGGGGCTCCGTTGGTGGCGAACAACTTCATTCGTGTCAGTGGAGCGATGTGGGGGATACGGTGCGCCAGCACGTCGAACACGAAGGTATTCCACAACACGGTGTATTCGAACGGGTGGAGTGTAGCCACGCAAGGAGTACCGGTGCGCGTGGAGGGGACGACGGTAGGGATGAGTTTCAACAACAACATTTTTTACGCAGCCAGTGGGCAGAGTGCGGCGATGGACATGGCGACGACGAGTGCGTTTGCGTCGTTGGACTACAACACGGTGTATGCAGCTGGGAGTGTGATTGGGTATTGGGGCACCAGTGGTGTGATGAAGGGTGCAAGCGGCAGTGAGTTATCGTCGTGGCGGACGGTGAGCGGACGTGACCAGAACAGTCAGTTTGCGCCGATCGTGTTTGCCAATGTTGGAGCGGGAGATTTGTCGTTGACGCAGGTGGATAGTCGGTTGTACGGATTGGGATCGACGTCGAACGGGACGTACAATTTGGGCTTGCGGAACGATGTACCGGACGACATCTTTGGGAACACGCGGAATCGGAGCGAGGTGTACAATGGCGCGCACCAGATCATACCGGTGATAACGTTCAATCCATTGCCGCCGGCGACGGTGGTAGGGTGTCAAGGGACGACGATGACGATTACGGGAGCGGCGCAGGTGACCTATGGAGCGCAGTTGAGTTATCAGTGGTTGCGCAATGGAGCGCCGTTGTTGGAGGGAGTCAATGGATTTAGTGGGACGCGGTCGAGCACGTTGGTGATAGCCAACACGGTGCAGTCGTTGCACGAGGGGGATTATGTGTTGTACGTGACGGCGACCGGTGGAGCCGATCCGTTGGCAAGTCCGGTGATCGAGGTTCGGGTGAATGCACCGATCGAGATAGTTCAGCAGCCTGCGAGCCGGGTGTTGTGTCGCGGACAGGAGACGGCGTTGTCGGTGATAGCCAATGGGACGGTGTTGGGCTATCAGTGGCAGAAGGACGGCCGAGCCATTAGTGGTGCGACCGATCCGATATTGGTGGTGCCGAACGTTGATGAAGCCAGTTCGGGTCGGTACACGTGTGTGTTGTTTGGGACGTGTGGAACCGAGCAGGTAGTGACGCAGGAGGCGGTGGTGTACATCGCGCCGGGGACGTTGATATCGCGTCAGCCGGAGCGGGTAGCGGCAGCGATTGGCGGGACGGCGCGGTTGGTCGTCGAGCCGGTGGCGGCGCAGATACCGGGCTATAGTCCGCAGTACCAGTGGTATCGCGGGAGTGTGGCGTTGCGCGATGACGGGCGGATAACAGGGACGACGACCAGCGAGTTGACGATACGGAACGTACGTCAGAGCGACATTGGGGAGGATTACTACTGTGTGGTGACGGGCTTGTGTGGCAGCCAGACGTCGCAGACGGCGGGGTTGTACGTTGGACAGGTGAGCATCGAGCAGGGACCGCAGGACGTACGGGTTTGCGAAGGTCAGGCGGCGGTGTTGAGCGTTCGGGTCAGTTCGAACATCCCGAACGCGGTGTACAGTTATCGGTGGATGAAGGATGGGCAGGCGATCAGCGATGGAGGATCGTACAGTGGGACAGGGACGAGCGTGTTGCGGATATCGCCGGCGGAGGCAGGTCAGTACACGGTAGAGGTGACAGCCAATCCAGGTGGAGCGGTTGCGACGGCGACGGCGACGGTATCGGTAGATGCGGCACCGGTGATAACGGCAGAGCCGCAGGATGTGACGGTTTGTGAAGGTCAGACGGCGGCGATGAGTGTTGGAGCCAGTGGCGGAGGTTTGCGGTACCAGTGGTACGTTGGAGGCTCGGCGGTACCGGGCGCGACGGGTACGACGGTAGAGCAGGTGGTAACAGCGGCGATGAACGGTATGCGGGTGCGGTGTGTAGTGATCAACGATTGTGGTCAGGCAGAGAGTCGGGAGGCGGTGTTGACGGTGAAGACGGCGCCGCAGATAGTCGAGCAGCCGCAGGGTGGGGAGGTAGTACGCGGTGGACGGTACGTGTTGCGGGTGGTCGCGCAGGGCGAGAATCTTCGGTACCAGTGGAAGAAGGATGGTCAGGTGATTCCTGGGGCGACGGGCGCGACGTACCAGATCGAGAACTTTGGCAGCAGTGATGCAGGGCAGTACGTAGTGGAGGTGAGCAACGAATGTGGGACGGTGAGCTCCAGTGATGTGACGATTGTGGCATCGGGCGTTGAGGAGGATGCGATAGCGGCGGGATATGGATTGGAGGTTCATCCGCAGCCGGTGGTGACGGCGGCAGTTGTTGCGGTACGAGCGCCGGCGGGAGTGGAGGTACGGTTGGAGGTTGTTGATGTCAGTGGACGCGTAGTGATGGAGCTGTGGCAGGGGCGGTCGGCAACAGGCGTTATGCAGGTAACAACCGATGTGAGCGGGTTATCGTCGGGAGTGTATCGGTGTGTCCTTCGTAGCGGCAACTACCGCCTGTCTGCTCCATTGGTCATCGTGCGGTAAAACAAGCACGTTCTCACGGTAGTTGAAAGAAGCGGCGGAGGAAAGTAGATT
>JBBIUD010000247.1:0-3089 GCA_037440485.1 Chlorobiota bacterium | reverse complement strand
CAAGTGCTGGCGGAGCTTTTCTGGAATGCGCCATTTTTCTGCAATGGAAATTTTGATAGCTTGCGCATCCCATTTTGTGCCGTGGCGACTGATTTAGTTCGTGGAGAGAGTGTAGCGCTCCGTCGGGGCAGCCTTGCGACGGCTGTCCGTGCCAGTTTGACTTTCCCGCTCCGCTATGCACCGGTTCGCATAGATTCAATGGTGCTCGTTGATGGGGGATTGCTGGCAAATATTCCGACTATCATCGCACAGCAAGAGTTTGGCACCGATCGCATCGTTGCTGTTAACACCACATCACCACTGTTGCCGCAAGGCTTGCTGGATAAACCGTGGAATGTCGCCGACCAAGTCGTTACGCTGATGATGCAGCGCTTCAACAAAGCATCAGCTCACCGAGCGTGGATAACCGTAACGCCAGACCTTGGTGACCATAGCACGCTGGATTTTTCGAACTTCGATTGGCTCATTGCGCAAGGTGAGCGCGCCGGTGAACATGTTGCCCACATGCTCAGTGATGAGCTCGAACGTCAGCAGGTGCAGCGCCTCAGGCTGGCTTTCGGCTTGCCTGATCCGAACCATTCTCCAGCGATGGCGTCGAACGCATCCATATCGAACAGAATCACAGTCGGCGATGATCATCTTCGCGCTGTGCTGCAAGCTGTCCGAATCTTTGGCGCCATTCAATGCCGTATGGATGCCGGCGCCGAGTGTGTCTCTGTCGAGCCACACCCATCGCGGCGCATTGATGCAGTGGAAGCAATGCCTGCACACCTCGAACCGCAACTCTATGCCCTTGTCGGACGGTGGTATTCGCAGCAGCTTGCGGACTCTCTGCGCGACGCTATTCAGCGCGACTACCGGCGACACGATTTTTCGATGGCACGGCTGCGACTGTGGTTCGATACATCCACGCATGTACTGCACGCTTCGCTCGATAGTGGTCGGCTGGTGGCAATCGAGCTGGTTGGCAATCAGTTGGTGACCGATCTTGCAGTACGGCGGGAGCTGATGGTGCCATTTGGCACAGCCATTCGCACAGAAAATTTGGTTGAAAGCTGGGAACGGCTCTTGGCGACGGATTTATTCAGTGCGGTACATTTGAGCACGCTGTATCTGGATTCAAGTAGCGATGCTGTTGTGCTGCAGGTTCGTGTGCGTGAACGCGGTAGCCAGATTCTCCGCGTCGGAGGGCGGATTGATAATGAACGCAACGTGCAACCTACGCTGGAAGTAGCGGACGTGAACATTGCATCGAGCGGAATTCGGGGTACAGCACGCATCGGCGGTGGCGGACGCAATAGCATTGCATCGTTACGGATAGATGCACCGCGCATCTTCGAAAGCTACTGGACAGCAAGCGCTGAAGCGTATTGGGATGCTCGCAACATTTACCTCTATCGAAGCGTCGAGAATTTGCCGCCGACACGCTATGAGCGTCTGCGTGATGGAGAGCGGATCGAACAGCACCTTGGGATACGAACAGCAGTTGGCAGCAACGTCGAGACGCTCGGTAAAGTTGCTATCACGCTTCGCTACGAGCAGCAGCGGGGCTTTCAACTCGGTGACTACCGCACATCCCGTGCATTTGCTCGGCTGCTTGCGTTGGGATGGGATATAACGCTCGACGATGAAGATCGCGCGGACTTTCCCGTCATGGGTCGCTACCTGAGCTTACGCATCGAGCGGACGCTGCTTGATGCACCTGGTTGGCTCCAGTTTTTCAAGACCGTAGGGACGCTTCGCGTAACCACACAGCTTGCAGCTCTCCACACTCTCCGTTGGGGAATACGGTTGGGTATTGCCTCGAGCACATTGCCGCTGGTGGAGTCATTCAATCTTGGCGGCGAGGATCTATTCTATGGCATGCGCGAAGAAGAAGAGCGCGGTCGGCAATTGCTGCTGGGTCAGATTGAGTATCGCTTTCGGATGCCGATCGAGCTGATATTCCCGACGTATATCTCGGTGCGGTACGATCTCGGTGCGGTCTGGCAGCAGGTGCAAGCAATCAAGCTCGATGGACTCAAGCATGGCATTGGGCTATCGCTTGCATTTGATACGCCCATTGGACCGACGCGGTTTTCAATCGGGCGAGCATTCTACTTTCTCGGTACACCCACGCAAGCGGCATTTGGTCCGATTCTTGGATATTTCAGCATCGGCATGCGAATACAATGAAGAGGTTGATCCTGGTCCGTCATGCAAAAGCAATTCCTGCCGAGAAAACATCGGTGACAGACTTTGATCGGGACTTAACACCACGTGGACGTCGGGATGCGGAGCAAGTGGGACAGTGGCTTCGGAATGCAGTACCCGCACTCGAGCGAATCATTGCAAGCCCTTCCAAGCGAACCAGTCAAACCGCAGAGCTGATTGCATCGGCATGGGGACGCAATCAACCGGTCATCGAATACAATCGCGCGCTCTATCTACCGACATGCGATGAGTTGCTCGCGGTGATTTGGGCACTCGACCCTGTGTTGAACACGGTAGCCCTAGTGGGACACAATCCTTCGATGAGCGAACTTTTTGAAGAATTGACCGGCATAACACACCAGCCCATGCCGACGTGTGCTGTGGCGGTGTTAGCATCCGTAACCGATAGCTGGATTCACCTGCAGAGCGCTCGTTGTCGTCTGGAGCATTACCGCACTCCTGCTGATAAATAGCACAGGTTGCTGCCACTATGAATGGATGCTTTTATGGAGGGGTTGTTTATGAAACATTCGTTTGGTATTTTTGGATTGAACAAATGGTGTTGCCGGAATTACCAGCAGTGCCAGCAGTGATAGAATCTGGCAATGATTGGATAAATGTAGCTATGCTTGGTAGCATGGAGGATAGATAGCAACATAAGTACCCTTATCGGTATTTGGTTTGTGATGAGGTAAGTATTATGCAATGACGGCAAGCAAGCAACAAGTTGACCATGTGTCGAGAATTGTGCAGCAGGCTTTCTGCCTTACACTGCAATTCATCAAATTCGAGTATCGCTTGCGATGTCACTTTCTTATTCTGCGTACATGTTACTTTATTGCCAGTGATCCAGATCGTGCAAGTGCGGGGGATTGCTCACAGCGAACATTGTGCGC
>JBBIUD010000246.1:0-3093 GCA_037440485.1 Chlorobiota bacterium | reverse complement strand
CACTTTGCTGCCGATCGCCCGGACGTGCTCGAACGCGCACAGCGTGCTGGCGTGGAAGCAATTATTATCCCCGCAATCACGATCGAGAAAACAGAGACCGCTGCAGAACTTGTTGAACAGTATCGGTGGGTGTATCGCGCTGTCGGCATTCATCCTCACCATGCACACGAAGCAACCACCGCAGCACTGGACCGTGTCGAGCGCGAAAGCAGTGCTCGTCGGGTTGTTGCCATTGGTGAAATCGGGCTTGACTACTACTACGACTTCGCAACACCCGAGCAACAACAGCTCGCCTTCCGCGAGCAACTGCGGATTGCAAAGCGCTGTGGCTTACCGGTCATCATCCACAATCGCGATGCTGACGCGGATGTCCTTCGCATCCTCGAGGATGAACAAGATGGGACGCTCCGGGGTGTGTTGCACTGTTTTTCTTCCTCGACTGCAGTGCTCCAGCGTGCGATCAATCTTGGCATGCATGTTTCGTTTACTGGCAATGTAACGTTTCGTCGCTGGACGAACGATGAGCTCCTCCGACTGGTGCCCGATGACCGTTTTATGCTCGAGACGGATTCGCCCTACATGACGCCAGAACCGCATCGTGGCAAGCGCAACGAGCCTGCCTACGTCGGGTTGATTGCAGAGCGCATTGCCAAGGTTCGTTCCACTACTGTTGAAAATCTTGTGACAACAACAAACAATACTGCACGCATGCTGTTTCGTTTAGCAATAACGCTGCTGCTGATGATTGCGCCAGCACATCTACTCCGAGCACAACCGACTGAAGTTGACAGTGACACGGTAGAATACGAGCATCCGTATCGGCGCGTTATCGGAGTAGGTGGTGTTGTTGGTCCCAACACAATCGTTGAAACCCAAACGCTGCTTGCACTCAACAATCGCACACAGCCCATCTCATACGAAGGCATTCCTGCCTATGGCGCAATGGCAGTCTGGGAGCTTGCCGACCGGTGGATGCTGGAGGGAGCATATCTTTTTTCGGAAAATCGAAAAGTTGTTTATGATCCCATCAATAATCCGTTTGGTCAGCAAAATCCTGATCGCTATCAATTCGTGGAAGTTGGCATGCGGTACTTGTTCAATCCATACAGCCGCGTGGTGTTTTACGGATTTTTGGGCGGTGGTAGCTCGTGGGTCAGTTGGGATGGAAAGCCATATTCTGCACCGCGACTGTGTGTGACACCTGGGATAGGGCTGTTCATCAACATTCCCACCGGAGTGGGGATGATTGTGCCGGGCGGTGAATGGCGGCTCAATTTTCTGCTGGCTGAGGAGCAGCGGTTTGTCGTGATGGGCAATGGCGAGCGCTACATGGCGCAGATTTCCACGTTTTTTTCGATTCCACGCTTTACGCTCTTGTACTTTCCGAAGTGGTGAGCCGATGCTGATTGTTGTTGATCATCCAGCGTGCGCATGCGATCTTCGGACGGTTCGAGATCGTCGAACCGATAGTGCTGCTTTTCGCCAGGCGATGCATCGAATTGGGTTGCATGTGTGCATTGTAGCAACACAGCATGTGGCTGTGCGGCAGGTTGCGGTGGAAACACCGCTGGAGATGACCGTTGGCGCTGAGCTTGATCGTGCGATTGTGGCTGTTCCGATTCTCCGCGCTGGACTGATGTTTCTCGATGCTATGCTTACGATCGTCCCGAATGCAGCCGTTGGCTACATTGGGCTGCGTCGTAATGAACAAACACTTCAGCCAGAGCAGTACTATTGGCGTATGCCGCCGCTGGATGCGCGCACAAATGTTGTGGTTCTGGACCCGATGCTTGCGACGGGTGGCAGTGCGTGTTCTGCCATCGAGCAACTCAAAGCCGCTGGTGCCAGCGATATTACGCTTGCATGCGCGATCGCTGCACCGGAAGGCGTTGAGCATCTGACGGGTGTATTCCCGGACGTTCGCATTGTGACTGCATCGTTGGACCGGCAACTCAACGACCACGGATTTATTCTCCCCGGCTTAGGCGATGCCGGTGACCGTGCGTTTGGCACAGAGTGAGCAGCATTATCGGTGAAGTGATTGTGATGGCAACAGTCAATGGTCGCGAAAAGCTTGTATCTGTGGCGCGCTCGATAGTGGGCGCAGTGTCCTGGCTTTGGCTGGGGATTGTTATCGGCATTTCGGTGATTGAAACACCGATTCGCTTCCGAACCCCGCCGATTACGCGCGATGGCGCAGCAATGCTGGGCGTTGCAATCTTCCACACACTGGCTTACGTCGAGCTGGTGCTGCTGATTATCGCTATGGGCGCAGCACTGGTCCTCCGCAGCCGATGGCTCCTGGTACTAGTTGCTGTGCTGGGCTTTGTCGTTGCCCTCGAGCATACGGTCGTCGTACCGGTGCTTGCTATTCGTGCGCAGCTCTTGGTGCAGGGAGCACAGCTGGAGCCGTCGTCGGTGCATGCATGGGCAACGGTTCTAGAGGCAATGAAGATGTTCATTCTGGCTGCGATTGGGGTACAGCACCGTCGCGTGTGTGGGCAGCGATGAGCCAGTCGGTGATCAGCATGTTTGCTCGCGTTGCACGGCGTTATGATATTGCCAACACGCTGATCACAGCGGGACTTCATCGCCGATGGCGCCGTGCGGCTGTTCGTCTCAGTGGTGCAAAGCCGGGCATGCGAGTGCTCGACTGCGCAACCGGGACCGGGGATTTTGCCCTCGAGTTTCTCGGCGCTGTCGGTTCTGATGGTATGGTGATTGCGACCGACATTTGCCAGCCCATGCTGGATGAATTTCAGCGAAAAGCCGATCGCCGATTCCCCAATCTTCGCATCGAGTATGCTGATATGCTCTCCTTGCCATATCCAGATAACAGCTTCGATGTGGTCAGTTGCGGCTACGGCGTGCGCAATGCAGACGATCCACAGAAAGCACTGTGTGAAATGGCGCGCGTTACCAAGGTCGGTGGCTGTGTCGTCATTGTCGAAACTGGTGTGCCCCGCTTACCGATTCTTCGCGCAGCTTATGCCCTGCATACACGAATCATTGTTCCACTTGTCGGTCAACTCGTTGTTGGGGAGCGTACTGCCTACCAGTATTTACAGCAAACGGCTGCTGCCTTTCCGTATG